>JANMIX010000039.1:0-3233 GCA_031376015.1 Acidimicrobiia bacterium
GGGCCACCGGTGGCCGGCTCCTGGTGCAGACCCGCATGCCTGACCATGCGGTACTGCAGGGCGTGTTGCACGCCGACCCGGCGCCGGCCGCCGCGGCCGAGTTGGCCGGCCGGTCGGTGGCGGGCCTGCCGCCGGTGCGGGCCATGGCGGCGGTGAGCGGGGCCGCGGCCGAGGCGTTCATCACCCGGCTGCGCGAGTCACTTCCGATGGTGGTGCCCGGCACGGCGGTGGGCGAGGCCGCTCGCACCGTCCGTTCGGGGGAGTCCGGGATCGACATCCTGGGACCCACCGAGGGTCGATGGTTGGTGCTGGCGCCCACCGCGGCGCTGCTGGCCGACCTTCTGGCCGGGGTGCCGCGCCCATCCGGCCGGCTCCGCGTGGAGGTCGACCCGCTACGGGTGTGAGGGCGCGCCGCTCAGAAGCCGGTGGAGGCCCACGGGGCCCGCACGCAGTGCACAGCGGCATCGAGGCGGGCCAGCGCACCGGGTGTCCGTTCCTCGATGCCACCCGCCAGCGCGTGCTGCCACAGGGCGGCGCCGCCCAGGTAGGCGGCTCCCAGCGCATCGATCCCGAGGCGCACATCGGCGTCGGCCGTGGTGGGCTCCACCGCGGTCTCCACGTCGGGGCCGGCCACAAGACGGAACCGACCTCCCCGGTCCAAGAAGCCGTCCACCACGTCGAGCACCAGATCGACCGGGGCCTCGTAGGTGCGGGCGCTCAGCGCCGCCGGCAGATCGAGTAGGCGTACCCACATGTGATCGCTGTGGTCGGTGCTCACCGCGGCGCGCCCGTCGACCAGGAGATGGCGGAGCGGCTCATCGACCGGCCGCGGCCCGGCCTTGATGGTGGTCACCCAGTCGATGGATGCCAGGAACCGCCACAGATCCCGGTAGGCGACGTCGGAAGCGGTGATCAGTTCGACGACCGACAGGCTGATCCGGGGGCGGTTGTGCACCCATTCCTCCTTGGGGTCGTACACGACGTAGCCGTCGGCGACACCGTCGCGGTCGTAGTGCACCAGCCACACCCGTGAGGAGGGGAGGGTGTCGCCGAAGCGCGCCGCCGCGCCGCTGTGGATGTCGAACCAGGAGGCGTCGCGCGTGATGGCACCGGGTGTCTGGACGCGGTGCCGGTCGAAGACGCCGGGGGCGACGGCTCGGAATTCCTCCACCGTCACGAACTCGATCCGGCCCTCGAGGAGCGGATCCCTGAAGCGGGCGAGGGACGCATCGAGCACCGTGGTGGCGGCGTCGATGGCCCGGCCGTAACCGAAGCGGCCGTAGATGGGCCATTCGGCGGCGATCAGCATGGCGGTGCTCTCCCCGCGGTCGATGGCGTCCTCGAGTTGGGTGCGCATCATGGTGGTGAGCAGACCTTGACGCCGGTGGGTCGCCAACACGGTCACGGCCGTCACGCCGGCCATGTCCACCGCTCCGCCGCCGGGCACGGTGAGCCGGGCGGCGAAGGCACCCGCCGTCCCCCGGATGCGGCCATCGACGATGGCGGCATGCCGCCGCGACAGGTCGCCCCGGTTCTGGGCGATCCACCAGTCGGCGTGTTCCTGGGACACGGCCCGACCGCCGTGGAAGGCGGTGAGCACGCAGGACAGGTACTCCACGAACTCGTCCTCGGACACGCTGCGCACAATCGGCTCGTCCGGAGTTGTCATGGCGCCTCCTTCTTCGCGCCCGGTGCCCACTGGCGCCGGCGGACCTCGTAGATGGCGATGGCGGCGGCCGAGGCGACGTTGAGTGAGCCGACCCGGCCCAACTGGGGGAGGTAGGCGACGGTGTCGGCATCCTGCAACACGGCGGCGGACACACCGTGGTCCTCGTGGCCGAACACCAGGCACACGTCCTGGGCGAGCGCGGCCTCGGGCAGCGGCACCGCGCCCGCCGCCAGTTCCACCGCCACGATGACGTAGCCCGCGGCGCGGGCCGCGTGCACGGCGTCGATGCTGCGTTCGAAGGTGGCCACCTGCAGGTAGCGATCGGTGCCCAGCGCCGTCTTGCGGGCCGATGCCGACGCCAGCGGCGCGGTGGTGCCCGCCAGCCACAGGTGCTCCACCCGGTAGGCGGCGGCGGTGCGCACGATGGCCCCCACGTTGTACGGCCCGGCCACCGAGTCGAGCAGCACCGCCACGCGCCCCTCGGTGCGCTTGCGCCACTCCCGATGCAGCCGTTTGAGCCCCGTACCGTCAAGTTGCTTCATGACCGGCCCTCCACCCGCAGGATCCGGTACCCGTGCCGTGACGCCAGGCGCGAGGTGGCGAATCCCTGTTCGTTCAGCCACGCGGCCATCGAGTCGGACCCGAGGTGCTTGTGGACCACCAACCATGCCACCCCGCCCGTCTCCACGCGGGGCAACCAGCGCGACAGCATCGTGTGCAGGGCGGGCTTGCCGATACGGATGGGTGGGTTCGACCACATGGCGGCGAAGCGCAGGTCCTCGGGTACCTCGTCGGGCCCGTACACCCGCACGTTGGGGGCGCCGTTGGCCTCGGCGTTGGCGGCGCAGAGGGCCCGTGCCCGCTCGTTGATGTCGACCGCCACCACGGAGGCACCGGGGGCACGCCGGCCCAGCGCAACGGCGATGGGCCCGTAGCCGCACCCCAGGTCCAAGAGGTTGCCGCGGCCGGGCACCTCGGTCGACTCCAGCAGCAGGAACTTGGTGCCGGGATCCACGCCGCCGTGGCCGAACACGCCTCGATCGGTGCGAAATCGCAGCGAAAGGTCGGGCAGATGCAGCGTCGCCTCTTCCTCGGCGCTGGCCACCGTGGGGTGCGCATCGAAGTAGTGCGAACCCCGAACCGGCTCGGACGGCGGTTGCGGGGATGCGGAGGCCATGGTCGGGCACGGTAGTTTGACGCAGGTATGGCGCCCTACCGCATTCGTCTTTTCGGTGATCCCGTACTGCGTCAGCGCGCCTCGGACGTGACGGAGATCGACGGGACATTGGCCCGGCTGGTGGAGGACATGGTGGTCACCATGTACGAGGCGCCCGGTGTCGGCTTGGCCGCGCCTCAGGTCGGCGTGCAGAAGCGGCTGTTCGTCTACGACCTCCAGGACGGCCAGGGCCCCCGCACGTTGTTCAACCCGACGATCGTGGAATCCGGCGGCGAGTTCGTCTACGACGAAGGCTGCCTGTCGGTGCCGGGGCTGTACTGGCCCATCACCCGACCCCGCGACATCCACCTCACCGGCTACGACCTCGATGGCAACGAGGTGTCGCTC
>JANMIX010000045.1:0-7341 GCA_031376015.1 Acidimicrobiia bacterium
CCTGGTGGGCCTGCCCAACCTGTGCGAACGGACGGCGTTCGGGCACCTCGAGCCTGGGCTGCAGACGGGCTTCTGCGAGTCGACCGGGGGCGGCTGGGGCACCGAGCTGGTGGCGCATCCCAGCCAGTTGATCGACGTACCCGCCGATCTCACCGACGAGCAGGCGGTGCTGATCGAGCCGGCCGCCTGCGCGGTCCACGCCGCCCAGGCAGTCGATGACGGTGAGGTCGTCGTCCTCGGCGCCGGCACGCTGGGCCTGCTGACCATCGCCGCCATCGACCACCTCGGCCGGACCCAGGGCCGGCTCATCGCCACGGCCCGCTACCCCCACCAACGCAAGTGGGCCAAGGCGTTGGGCGCCGACACGGTCTGCGAGCCAGCAGAGGTGGCCCGCGCCGTGCGCAGCCGGACGAACTCCTGGGTCGTCGGCAACCGGCTCACCAGCGGCGCCGACCACGTGGTCGACTGCGTGGGCTCTCCCGACACGCTGCAACAAGCGCTCGACATCTGCGCGCCGGGTGGCGTCGTGCACGTGGTGGGCATGCCCGGCCACACGAATCTGGACCTCACCGGGCTGTGGCACCGGGAGCTGCGCCTGCAGGGCTGCTACGCCTACACCCCCGACGACTTCGCCACCGCCATCGACCTCGTCCGCGAGCGCGACCTCGGCCGGCTCGTGTCGGCCACCTACCCCCTGGGCCGCTATCGCGACGCCATCGAGCATGCGGCCAACGCCGGCAGTCGCGGCGCGGTCAAGATCGCCTTCGACCTTCGTAACCCCAAGGAGCGGCGCTGATGCCCCGGCCCGGATTCGTACTCGACGTCGACCGCTCGACGCCCCCGACCCTGTTCTGGCACGGCGAGGGGTACCGCCTCGAGCGCCTTCCGGCCGACCGCTCCCGGGTCATCTACCCGCCCGAGCCGGTCGCCAGCCTCAAGGACCCCGACGCCGCCATCCGCCACGCCCTGTTGCATCCGGTAGGCGACTCCAAACCGCTACCCGAATTGCTCTTCCCCGGCATGCGGCTCACGATCGCCTTCGACGACGTGTCGCTGCCGCTACCGCCCATGCAGCGACCCGACAACCGTCAGCGGGTCATCGAAGCGGTGCTCGACCTGGCCGCCGAGGCCGGAGTGGACGACGTCGAACTCATCGCCGCGCTGGCGTTGCACCGACGCATGACCGAGGCCGAACTCCGCCACGCCGTGGGCGACCGGGTCTACGACGCCTTCGCCCCGAGCGGCCGGCTCTACAACCACGACGCCGAAGACCCCGAGAACCTCGCGTTCATCGGCGAGACCTCACAGGGCGAGGAGGTCGAGATCAACAAGCGGGCCGCCGAGTCGGACCTGCTGGTATACGTGAACATCAACCTGGTGGCCATGGACGGCGGGTGGAAGTCGACCGCCACCGGCCTCTCGTCGTACCGCAGCCTGCGGCATCACCACAACGTCGCCACCATGCAGCACAGCCGATCCTTCATGGACCGTCACCGCTCCGAACTGCACACGTCCAACTGGCGGATGGGCAAGGTGCTGCGGGATTCGGGCGTGAAGATCTTCCAGATCGAGACCACGCTCAACAACGACACGTTCCCCCCGCCCTTCGAGTTCCTCATGAAGCGCGAATGGGAGTGGACCGCCCGCGATCGCGCCTTGTTCCTGGGCTCCTCCAAAGCGCTCGACCGCACGCCCACGCGCACGGCCCGCAAGATCTTCCAATCGATCAAGGCTCCCCACAAGATGACCTCGGTCTACGCGGGCGAGGTCGACGCCGTACACGAGTTGATCACGACCGAGGTGTGGAAGCAGCAACTGGTGCAGGTCGAGGGCCAGACGGACATCCTGACCATGGGGCTGCCCTACATCTGCCCGTACAACGTGAACTCGATCATGAACCCGATCCTGGTCATGTGCCTCGGCCTCGGCTACTTCTTCAACCTCTACAAGGGGCGCCCGCTGGTGCGTGAAGGCGGCGTGCTCATCATGAGCCACCCCACGCCGTGGGACTTCCACCCGGTGCACCACCCCAGCTACATCGACTTCTTCGAGCAGGTGCTGTCGGAGACGACCGATCCGGTGCGGATCGAAGCCGAGTTCGAGAAGTCCTTCGCCGAGGACGAGTGGTACCGGCACCTGTACCGCACCAGCCACGCCTATCACGGCGTGCACCCGTTCTACATGTGGTACTGGGGTGCGCACGGCCTGCAGCACCTCGGTGGCGGCGATCACGTGATCGTGGTGGGCGGCGACCCCAAGGCCGTACGCCGCCTGGGTTTCCGGCCCGCGTCCACCATGAACGACGCGCTGGAGATGGCTTCGGATCATGTGGGACGCGAACCGACGCTCACACACCTGCACGCGCCCCCGCTGTTCGTGTCGGAAGTGAGCTGATGGGCCTGCCCGACCCGCGCGTCGCGCTGCGGCGGCGGGGCTTTCCCTACACCGCTCCCGCCGTGCCCAACGGCATCGAGCCCCCGCCACCGGCGCGCCGGACCGGCCTCGACTACGACACCGAATGGGCCCGCTCCTTTCCCGCCCGGTGGGTGCGCACCGTGCTGCTCGAGTCGGTGCTGCGCCCGACCATGCGGGTGCTGGCCGATCCCCGGCGCGCCGGCCTGGATCGCCTCGAGGACCTGGCCCAGCGTGACCCGGCCGTGCCGGTGATCTTCGCGGCCAACCACCACAGCCACGTCGACACACCGTTGCTCCTGTCCTCGCTGCCCGAACCGTGGCGGTACAAGACCTTCGTGGCCGCCGCGTCGGACTACTTCTTCAGCAACCGGATCACCTCTGCTGCCTCGGCGCTGGTCCTCAACGCCATCCCCATCGAGCGCACCAAAGTCAACCGGCGCTCCGCCGATGATGCCGCCGAACTGCTCGATCAAGGTTGGAGCCTGGTGATCTTCCCAGAGGGCGGCAGGTCGCCCGATGGATGGGGCCAGCCCTTCCGGGGCGGCGCCGCCTACCTCTCGATCCGTTGCGGGGTGCCGGTGGTGCCGGTCCATCTCGAGGGCACCGGGCGGATCCTGCGCAAGGGCAAGTCGATCCCGGTGCGTTCGACGACCAGCCTCACCTTCGGCTCGCCGCTATGGCCCGACGAAGGAGAGGACTCACGCCGGATGGCGGCACGCCTCGAGCGTGCCATCGCCGCCCTGGCCGACGAAGCCGGCACGGACTGGTACTCCGCTCGGCGCCGAGCCCACGCCGAACACAGTCCGTCCCTCTCGGGTCCCGAAGCCAGCGGTTGGCGCCGTCAATGGGCGCTGGGCGACCGCGGTCCCAAGCGCCGCTCGACGAAACGAACCTGGCCCGACCTGGGTTGACCCGCGCCCCCCGGGGGTGCGCTCAGGTGGGCAAGTACAGATTGAACACGGTGCCGGGCTCGCCGTCGGGGCGCGGCTCGATCCACAGCCGGCCCGAGTGGGCCTCGGTGATCCGCTGGCAGACCGCGAGGCCGATGCCCGAGCCGGTGCGGTCGGCGGTGGCGTCGAGACGCGTGAACATCCCGAACACCCGCTCGCGGTCGGATTCGGCGATACCCACCCCGTTGTCGGCCACCCGCACGACGACGCCACCGGCGGAGTTGGTGGCCGACACCGACACCCGAGGCGGCACGCCGTCGCGAGCGAACTTGACGGCATTGGCAATGAGGTTGGAGAACAACTGGGTGAGCAGCCCCGGGTCACCGTGCACCTCGGGGAGGTAACCGAGCTCGAGTTCGGCACCGGCCTCCGCCAGGATCGGCCCGAGGTCGGTGCGCGACTGTTCGAGGATCGTGGTCAAGGAGACCTCCTCCTCGTTGGTACTGCGCCGGCCTGCCCTGGAGTACGCCAGCAGGTCCTCGATGAGCTGTTCGAGCCGGCGGGTGCCGCGCAGAGCGGCCTCGACGAAGGTGATTGCCTCCGGGGTCAGCGGGCCACCCTTTCCGCGGGCGAGAAGATCGAGGAAACCCCGGACCACCAGCACTGGCGACTTGAGATCGTGCGACGCCACATAGGCGAATTCCTCGAGCTCCCGATTGGAGCGTTCCAGCTCCGTGTTCCGGTGCTCCAGTTCCTGGCGCAGTTCTCGGAGGCGGAACTCGGATCGGGCACGCTGCAGGCGGTGAACGAAGACGCGGCAGGCCAGCAGGAGCTGGGAGGCCGATTGATCGGCGAAGGGATAGGGCCGGTCCACCACGGTGAGCCCCAACGTGCCCTGGGGTCGGTCACCGGCCCGCAGTGACAGCATCAACGCGCCCGTCACGTGCTGCGCCTGCAGCACCGCTCGTGCTGCGTCGGGACTGACGCCGTCGATCTCGCGCATGTCGTCGAGGGTCCGCAGCACGAGCACCTCGTCGTTGGCCAGGGCCGCGGCCCACCAATCCGCCACCGCGCGGTCCAGGTTGTAGACATCCAGAGGCGCAGGCAAGAGGCCCTTGGCCACCCATTCGGTGACCAGTTCGATCCTGTCGCCGTCCTCGTTCAGGACCATCACGAAGGCACGGTCGGCGTCGAGATGTTCGCCCAGTTTGACCAGCGAGTCGGCGATGACCTGTTCGACCGATTCGGAGTCCGCCGTCAGGAGTTGCGCCGCGAGTTGGGAGATGACCCGCTCGCGCTGGAGCAGGGTGGCCAGAGAGACGGTGTCGTCCGCAGGTGGCACCGAAGAGTTCATGGTCCGAGTCGCCGCCGCACGGACAGGAGCGTAAACCGCCCGGACGGGCTAGGGCGGCAGCGCAACAGGAGAAGACCAGCTGCGCTCAGGCGGGATGTGCGCTGGGCTCGACGAGGCGAAGGCCGCTGGGCGCGATCGAGTGATCGATCCGGGTGAGTTCCACCACGAACTCGGTACGGTGCGCGGGGAAGACGTGTTCGGACATCAGCACCGCCTCGTGGTCGGCCGAATGGGTGATCCGGGTGCAGACCAGCACCGGTGAGCCCCTCGGGATCTCGAGTAGCTCAGCGTCGGCCTCTCCGGCGGCGTCGGCCGTCACCGTCTGGGTCGCCGAGGCCAGATCGACCTCGAGCAGCTCGTAGAAGGGCGACCGTTCGACCTCGGCCAGGGACAGGTGGCGGCCCAGGGCCTCGGGGCACCACACCGTCACCCGGGCGAACGGCGTGCCGTCGGCCAGGTTCAGCCGGCGCACGGTGAGCACGCGGCGGGCACCGAGCGCTCGCCGCACGGCATCGGGCGCGACACCGAAGCCGAACTCGAGCACTCGGCGCTGCGAGACGATCCCCGATTCCGCCAGTTGCGCCTCGATGGTGGCGAGGCGCCCGAGGCTCTGGCGCAGCGGATCGGCAGCCACGAACCATCCGTAGCCCTGCCGGCTGGCGACGAGGCTCTCGTCCCGCAGGACTTCGAGCGCTCGTCGGATGGTGACCCGGCTGGCGGCGTAGTCTGCGCACAACTCGGTCTCGCTCGGCAGCAGCCTTCCGGCCGCGAACTCGCCGGCCTCGATGCGCTCTCGCAGTGCTCCGGCGATTTGGTGGTAGCGGGGTCCGTCCACTTGTCCTATACTTGTCTACAACAAGCACAGATGCAAGCCCCCTCGAGAACCCGCAGGAGAGTCGCATGGCCGTCACCGCTTCCACCCCCTTGTCGCTGGTCGAGAAGGTCTATGGGCGTCTCGACGAGCGGGTGGCGCTGGGCCGCTCGCGCCTGAGCCGGCCCCTTACCTTCGCCGAGAAGGTGCTCATCAACCACCTTCGGGATGCATCCGCACAGGAGATGGAACGTGGTCGCAGCTACGCCGACTTCGATCCGGACCGCGTCGCCATGCAGGACGCCACCGCCCAGATGGCCCTTCTGCAGTTCATGACCGCCGGTCTGCCCCAGGTGGCAGTGCCCTCCACGGTGCACTGCGACCATCTGATCCTGGCCAAATCCGAGGCCAACATCGATCTGAAGTTCGCGTTGGACGTCAACAGCGAGGTCTACGACTTCCTGAGTTCGGTGGCGGCCAAGTACGACATCGGCTTCTGGAAGCCGGGCTCGGGCATCATCCACCAGGTCGTGCTGGAGAACTACGCGTTCCCGGGCGGCATGATGATCGGCACCGACAGCCACACGCCCAACGCCGGTGGCCTGGGCATGGTCGCCATCGGGGTCGGCGGGGCCGACGCCGTCGACGTGATGACCGGGTTCCCGTTCAACGTGCGCTGGCCCAAGCTCATCGGGGTGCACCTCACGGGCGAGCTCTCGGGATGGTCCAGCCCCAAGGACGTGATCCTCAAGGTGGCCGAGATCCTCACCGTAAAGGGTGGCACCGGCGCCATCGTGGAGTACTTCGGCCCGGGGGCCGACTCCATCACCGCCACCGGCAAGGGCACCATCTGCAACATGGGTGCCGAGATCGGCGCCACCACCTCGCTGTTCCCCTTCGACGCCAACATGGCCGCCTACCTGAAGGCCACCGGGCGAGAGGCCATCGCCGACGCCGCCGGTGCCCATGCGAACCACCTGCGGGCCGACCCCGAGGTGGCTATGGATCCGGAGCAGTTCTTCGACCGGGTCATCGAGATCGACCTCTCCACACTGGAGCCGCTCATC
The DNA here is from genome assembly GCA_031376015.1 of Acidimicrobiia bacterium. Classification (GTDB taxonomy): domain Bacteria; phylum Actinomycetota; class Acidimicrobiia; order Acidimicrobiales; family JACDCH01; genus JANMIX01. The sequence continues at coordinate 6,538 of JANMIX010000045.1, forward strand.
AACGGCCCCGACACCCCCGACCTGGCCCACAAGGTGTCCGAGGTCGGTGCCTGGGCCCGGGCCAACGGCGTGCCCACCGAGGTGTCCTCGGCGCTCATCGGTTCCTGCACCAACTCCTCCTACGAGGACATCACCCGGGCCGCCTCCATCGCCCGGCAGGCCTCCGCCCATGGGCTGCGGGCCAAGACCCAGTTGCTCATCACGCCGGGCTCCGAGCAGGTGCGGGCCACCATCGAGCGCGACGGGCTCCTCGCGGACCTCGAGGCCATCGGCGGCACGGTGCTGGCCAATGCTTGCGGACCCTGCATCGGCCAGTGGGAGCGGAGCGATCTCGACCCGTCGAAGCCCAACACCATCGTCAACAGCTACAACCGCAACTTCCCCAAGCGCAACGACGGCAACGCCAGCACCAAGAGCTTCGTGACCTCGCCCGACATGGTGCTCGCCTACGCCCTGTCGGGCACGCTGGATTTCAATCCGCTGACCGACACTCTCGACGGCCTGCGCCTCGACCCGCCGGTGGGCGTGGATCTGCCGGCACGGGGCTTCGACCCCGGCGAATCGGGGTTCATCGCCCCGCCGGAGGACCGCAGCAAGGTAACCGTGTCGGTCTCCCCCACCAGCGACCGGCTGCAGTTGCTGGAGCCGTTCGCGGCCTGGAACGGGAACGACTACCTCGAACTGCCGATTCTCATGAAGGCCACGGGCAAGTGCACCACCGACCACATCTCGGCGTCCGGCAAATGGCTCACCTACCGGGGCCACCTGGAGAACATCTCCGGCAACCTCTTCCTGGGGGCCAAC
>JANMIX010000056.1:0-5703 GCA_031376015.1 Acidimicrobiia bacterium
CTGGTAGCGGCCTGACGCATCGAGACCGTAGGACAGGTTCACCACCCGGATGTTCATCCCCTGGTCATGGGCGTGCTTGTGTACCCAGGCGAGGGCGAGGATGACATTGGAGACGTCGCTGGACCCGTCACTTTCGGCGACCTTGACGCTCACGATTCGGGCCGCCGGCGCCATGCCCACGAACGACGTCTTGGTCTTGAAGTCCGACGGCGACACGCCGTCGTCCAGACCGGCGATGATGCCCGCCATGTGGGTTCCGTGGCCGAACCCGTCGAGGTGTGCCGTGCTCGGAACTTGTCCCTCGGAGGTGAGGTCAGGTCCCTGGACGAGCTTGCCGGGCGCGGTGAGCCCGTTCACGGGAACCACGCCTGAGTCGATCAGGGCGACGTCGATGCCCGCGCCGGTGGCTCCGGTCTTCCAGTACTTCTGCGCACCGGTCACCTTGGTGGTGTTGTACATCGAGTAGTCGTCCTTCTCGCTCGAGTACTCGCCTTCCTTGCCCAGCAGGTGGGCGGAGGAGTCGGGTGTCGCCGAGGCGATGCCGTCACGACCGACGAGGGCAGCGGCGCCACCGGGGACCTCGGCGATGAACCCGTTGAGGATGTCGACGCGATGGCTGATGGAACCGCCGGCGGCGGCGATCGAACGCTCCGCCGAGGCGGCCTGGCCGGGCAGGGCCCGCACGATGGCGGTGGCCGGTGTGGCATGGGCGACGGCGGGGGCCCAGGCGACGCTGACGCCGACGAGGCCGAGGGCCACGGAGGCAACCGAGAGGCGGCGGCCGAGTTGGTGGAAGCGACTCATCGGACATCCCCATCGGCGTGCCCCGCGGGGGAAACGTCCCAGGAGGTACCCACGCGGTGGCTGCCTCCGGGTGGCGGCGCCGCGCCGTGTTGAAATCGGATAGAGGTCATGGGTTGGTGGGATTTCCTTCCTTGGACTGGTGCTGGCCCGGGGGTGGACACAATCACCGACGATGCCTAGTCAACTACTCACAGTGGTCACATTCGGCCGGCCGTCCATGGCACTTGAGCGGCAATCTCCCGCCGGGTCGTCCGGTTTCTCCTCTCTCGGCCTGAGGAGGACGAAGAAGCGTCGGAAATTGGATGGCCCGGTTGGGGCACCACGGACACCCGCCCGCCCACGCAGCGTTAGCGTCCGGCGAGTGGAACTGCTCGAGGTGCTGCGAACCACCGGCGCGGTACGCGCCTTCACTACGGAGCGTGTGGGCGACGACGCCCTCTACCGGGTGCTCGAAGTCGCCCGCTTCGCTCCCAGCGGCGGCAACCGCCAGGGCTGGCGCGTGGTCGTCGTGCAGGACCCGGCCCGCCGCCAGGCACTCCGGGATCTGTACCTGCCGGGCTGGTACGACTATCTGGCCCAACGGGCTGCGGGCCTGGTGCCGTGGGCCCCGGTGACCGACGACAACGCCGAGCGGGCTGCGGTCCTGAACGCGCCGGCGATGGCGGCGGCGGCGTCACCCGACGGGTTCGCCGAGCAATTACACCGGGTGCCGGTGCTGCTGGCGATACTGGCCGATCTGCGCGCGCTCGCCGCGGTGGACAAGGACGCCGAGCGCTACTCCTTCGCCGGCGGTGCCTCGGTCTACCCGTTCGTGTGGAGCGTGCTGCTGGCCGCCCGCGCCGAGGGCCTGGCGGGGGTGATCACCACCATGGCGGTGCGGCGCGAGTCCGAGGTGTGCGCGCTGCTCGAGGTGCCCGAGGAGTTCGCCCTGGCGGCGGTGGTGGCCCTCGGCCACCCCGTGCAGCAGCCGCGGCGGCTCACCCGCAGCCGGGTGGAGGACTTCACCACCATCGATTCCTTCGGAGGGCAGCCCTTCGTTGCAGAGGGTCGGGAATCCGCAGCGGCCCGGCCCGATCGGACCGGGTGATCGGGCAAGATGCCCCGATCCTGGCGACTACGTGATGCGCGGATGGCCCCTGCCCACGAACCACGCCCGGTGTCGGTGGCCGGCGAGATCGTAGGGTTGTACGGGTTCGGGGACCCGGCCGGCTGGCCGGTGATCGCGTTCCACGGCATCCCTTCGTGCGGTGCCGGGTTCGCATGGATCGACGCCGAGGCCCGCCGAGCGGGGATCCGGCTGCTGGCGCCCGACCGGCCGGGAGTCGGGCTGAGCACCGTGCGCGACACCCCCACCGTGGCCTCCCACGCCGCACAGGTGGAGGCACTGGCCGACACCCTCGGCCTGGGCCGGATCGGCATCCTCGGGTACTCCGGAGGCGGGCCCTACGCACTGGCCACCGCCGCCCGGTTGGGCTCCAGGGTGCGGGCGCTGGCGATCGTGGCCGGCATGGGAGAGATCGGCACGTGGGCCGCGCCCGGCGACTTCGAGGGCATGGATCAGGTGCTGTTCACGCTGTGCACGAGGACTCCTCCGGTGGCCCGAGTCGCCTTGCGGCTGGCGGCCACGATCACGCGCCACCTGCCCCACCGCGTGGTTCGGACCTCGGCCGTGGCGCTGGCCGATGCCGACCGCGACGTCCTCCAGGACGAGGCCGCACCCGAGAGCCTGCTGCGAGCCTTCACCCAGGCCTGCCTGGTGACCACCCGAGGCATGGTCGACGACTACCGCGCCACCGCCGGCGATTGGGACGTCGAGCTGAGCGCCATCGTGGCACCGGTGCGGATCTTCCACGGAACGGCCGACACCATGGTCCCGCCCCGGCACTCCGAGGAACTGGCACGACGCCTTCGACACGCGGACGTGATCTGGTGGAGCGGCGAGGGGCACCTCGGTCTGAGGACACACGGAGCGGAGATCCTGGAATGGATGACCACCCCGGCAGGTGGCACGGGCGCGGGTGCATCCGGCGGGGAGCGGGCGTAGGTTGGGCCCATGCCGACTGAACGAGCCAGCCATTCCGAGGTCATCGATGCCAGAGAGCAGACCGAAGCCGTCATGACGGTGCAGCCGGTTCCCGTGAACATGTACGAGACCCCCGCTGCGCTTGTCGTGGTGGCCCCGCTGCCCGCGGTGACCGCCGAGGATGTCCACATCGAGCTACGACCCGGGACGCTGCGGTTCTGGGCCCAGCTCCGCAGCTCCGGACCCCGCGAGTACCTGCTGCACGAGTGGGAGTACGGCGGCTACGAACGCGAGATCGACCTGCCCGCCGGCTTCGGCGCCGGCGTCGAGGCCACGCTGGCCAACGGGCAACTGGCGATACGGGTGTTGCGGGGCGAATCGACCGACGTAATCACCGCGTCGCCGACCCCTCACTGAGGGCACTCACAGGGCGGGACCCCACCCGCCGCCGCCGGGTGTGAGTACCCGCAACACGTCACCTCGCTGCAACCGGACCGTGCACTTGTCGGGCAGTCTCCGCGCACGCCCCTCGTCGCCCTGCGGGAGCAGCCAGTTCTCCCCCACCGCGCCCGGCGCTCCACCGCCGAGGCCCCACGGCGGGGAGACCCGTCGCTCGGTGATGAGGCTCACCGTCACGTCCTCGAGCACCTGCAGGTCGCGCTCGATCCCTTCACCACCGGGTGCCAACCCGGCACCTCCACTCCCCTGGCGCAACCGGTAGCGCAACACTCGCAGCGGAAACGCCCGCTCGAGTGCCTCGATCGGCGTGTTCCTGGTGTTGGTCATGTTCGTGTGGACGCCGCTCATCCCCGGTCGAGGGCCCGGCCGGCCACCCTGCCCTCCACCCATCGTCTCGTAGTAGACCCAACCGTCCCCACCGATGAGGACGTTGTTCATGGTGCCCTGGGATGCGGCACCCAACCGTGCAGGTACCACCTGAGCCAGGGCCCCGAGGCACACGTCGGCGATGCGCTGACTGACCTCCACGTTTCCGGCGCCCACCGCCACCGGTGCCACGGCGTGCACCACGGTGCCGGGAACCGTCACTACCCGCACCGGTCGCAACGCGCCTCCGTTGGCCGGGATGGACGGATCGGTGGCACTGCGCAGAGCGAAGGTGGCGGCCGAGATCGTCACCGCCTCGACCGCGTTCATGTTGCCGCGGCACTGGGTGGCCGAGCCGGTGAAGTCGAATGTGATGCGGCCGCCGGCGATCCGAACGGCCACGGTGATGGCAAGGGGGTCCCGCTGGGCGTCGCCCTGCCCGGCCGAGTCCAGCACGTCGGAGAATTGCCAGGTGCCTTCGGGCAACCGGCCCAGTGCGGCCCGCATGCGACGTTCGCCGTAGGCCAGCACCTCCTCGATATCGAGACCGGCCGACAGCAGCGCGCCCAACCGCTCCACACCCAGCCGATTGGCCCCCACCTGCGCGTCCAGGTCACCGGCGCGTTCGCCAGGAGTGCGCGACGCGGCCAGGAAGATGGAGCGCACCTCGTCGGTGAACCGGACCGGCGGGAGCCGCAGCCCCTCCGCCGCGATGTCGGTGGCATCGGCGGGGAGCGATCCCGGCGCGGCACCGCCGACATCGGCATGATGCGCCCGGTTCGCCACCCAACCGGCCAGGCGGCCGCCCAGGTGCACCGGCGTCACCAGGGTGACGTCATTGAGGTGTGTGCCCCCTTCGAACGGGTCGTTGAGGATCACGTGCTCACCGGGGCCAAGGCTGTTGCCGAACGTGCGCACGGCCGCCGCCACCGAGGCCGGCATGGAACCGAGGTGCACGGGGATGTGCTCGGCCTGGGCCAGCAGTTCGCCGGCGGCGGTGAACACCGCGGCCGAGCAATCGGCCCGCTCGCGGATGTTGGGGCTGAAAGCGGCCCGCTGCAGCACCGCTCCCATCTCCTCGGCCACGCCGGCAAGGCGGGCCAGCACGACCGCCAGCGCAGCGGGGTCGCTCATCGGTGCGCGCCCCTGCGACGCAGCACGAGGGCACCGGCCTGCCCCTGCTGCGCCACCCAGCCCTGGGCTACCCAGATGGTGCAGTCCTCCTCGAGGATCGCCATCGGCCCCTCCCCCGTCCGCCGCTGCGGGGCGGGCAGGCTCAGCGGGTCGACCGGCGAGGGCACCTCCGCTCGGGCCCGGAGGGCCACCACCTCGACCGGTGCCTGCGGATCCGCGGTGCCGTTGCGGCGCTCGTGTTCGGTGTGGAACAGAGAGAGATCACTCACGTTCACCTCGTGGCCCTGGCCCTGGTAGCGCGCATCGACCGAGGTGCTCACGACGGCACCAGGGAGGCCCAGTCGCGCCCGGGCCCGTTCCCCCAGCGCCACACGCGCCGCATCGAGACCGTCGGTGCCGGCGCCGCCCGTCCAGGACGCAACCAGGTCGCGAGCCCGGGGCGATCCCAAGATGCCCACGGCCGACAGCACTCCGGCGCGGGCGGGAACGATCACGGTGTCCATCCCCACCAGGTCAGCCAGCGCGCAGGCGTGCAGCGGCCCGGCGCCGCCGAAGGCCACCAACGCCATCGGCCGGGGGTCGACCCCCCGGCTGACCGACACCAGCCGCACCGCCGCCGCCATCGCGTTGTCGACCACCGCCACCACTCCGGCGGCCTCCACGCCGGCCTCTGCCAGAGCGGCGCTGGCGGCGGCGCGATCGGGGGTACCGATACCGGCGAGCGCCGCGTCGGGGGGAAGTCGTCCGAGCAGCAGATCGGCATCGGTCACGGTCGGGTCCGTGCCGCCGCGGCCGTAGCAGGCCGGTCCCGGCTCGGCCCCGGCCGAACGGGGGCCGACGAAGAGCGCCCCACCGGCGTCGATGCCGGCGATGGACCCTCCGCCGGCGCCGATGGTGTGGATATCCAGGGACGGCAG
>JANMIX010000075.1:0-4976 GCA_031376015.1 Acidimicrobiia bacterium
GACGGTCCTGCGCGTTGTAGACGATCGACAGTCCGACCACGGTGTAGTGGGGGGATACCAGGTGACTGCGATGGCTGGCGCTGGCTTCGAACCCCGTCTCGCAGCCGCTCACCGACGATGCCCGCCCCACGTTCTCGGCCCGATACCCGTAGCCGGTGCCCATGCAGCCAGAGATCTGCGAGGAGTAGTTGGGGTTGTGACTCAGCGATCGCGCCCGGGCCAGGGAGCGGGCCCAATTCAGGGCGACACCGTTGATGCAGCCGTTGCGGGTGAAGGCGGGCAGACCGTTCTGGGCCCGCAGCGAGTTCATGCGCGAGAACATCGCCGACTCGGCGGTCGGTTGGGACGGGTACGTGCTGGGCGGGGCGCTGGTGGTTGGCCCGGTGGTGGGTGGACTGGTGGCGGGTGGACTCGTGGTGGGCGGTGCCACGGGTCTCGGCGCTGGCAGCGGCGGTGAACTGGTCGTCGTCGTGGTCCGCCGGTGGGGCGGGGTCATGGTGCCGGTGGTCGTGGTCTCGATTGTGCCGGTCGTGGTCGGCATGGACGACGGCGACGGGGCGGCGGTCGAAGTGGAAGTGGACGTGGAGGTAGACGTGGACGTGGAAGTGGAAGCGCTGTCGGCTCCCTCGCCGGAGGAGGACGACCGATCCGACTCCGAGCGCGTCACCGTGACGCCAGCGACCTTCGTGTCGGCACCAGAACGCTGGAGTTGGGAGTAGCCGAGTGAGACCAACTGCACCACGGCGGCGACGACGAGGATCGCCAGGGCCATCTTGCGGCGCCGATCAGTGGCGATCATCGAGCGACCGCGTCGGCCGAGGCAGTGATGGTGGTGAGGTCACCGAAGCCGGGCAGTGCACGCAGGAAGACCGCGCGCACGGTGCCGGTGACCGTCACGTGAACCTGGGTGTTCGAGATGATGTCGATGTGCCATGCCGTCAACGCGACGCTCCCGTCGGGCCAATTCATCGCCTGAGCCACCGCAGTCTGGACACGGTCCGGGTCGAGGCTCATCCCGTGTCCAGCGCGCAGAATGTCTTGATTCACACCGTATGTCACCGCATCGTTGGCTGCCGACTCGGCCAGCGTGATGAGTTGGTGCTTGGCCTGGTGCAGGTGCGCCTGATCGAAGGCCATGCCCGCCAGGGCGAGGAGCACCAGGATGCCTGCTGGCACCAGCAGCAGTACCGAGCCGGTGCTGCCCCGGGCGCGCCGTTGCGGCTCAGCCACAGTCGGCCGTGCCCGGAACGCCGTCGCGGTAAGGATCGACGAGTTCGGTGTGCGCAGCGCGCACGGTGATGCCCCGGCCGAGGCCGCCGATCCACGGCAGCGGCACCGCGGGCACGTCGTAGGCGACCTGGATGCGGACGCGGGCGCAGCGGGTGAACGCGGCCGGGTCGGCCGGCACCGACACGTGCACCCGGCGCGGGTCGCGTCCGAACCCGGCGATGGCGGCCCGCGCCGCGGCGTCGGCATCGGCGGCGGCGGTGGCGGCGTCGGGGGCTTCGACGTAGGTGCGGGTGGCTTCCCGGGCGGCGGCGGTGAGGGCGAACTTGGCGTCGATGACCGCCCAGGCGTTGGCCACCAGGAGGCCCCCGACCACGAAGAGGAGCAGCCCGAACGGCAACGCCTCGATACCACCCACCGCCCCACGGTCGCCTCGGCCCCGACGGCCGTGCTCGGTTGCCCTCGCCGGGGTCACCGGGGCTCCTCGATGCGAAGGGTGACGGTCCGGTCGACCGAGTCCAGCCCCACGAGCGGCACCAGGGGTACGAAGCGCGGGTTGGTGACGGCCACGTGCAGTTGCACCGTGTCGGTGTCGACCCGCCAGTCGAAGCGGGCGCGCTGGCCCAGGGCGCCGAGCAGGGAACGTCCATGGGTCTCGGCGGCGGCCAGTTCGGCGCCCGACGGCGGGTGACCCGCGGTGGCGGCCCGGCGCGCCGAGTCGTAGGCGGCGGAGGTCACCACCGAGGTGGCGTAGAGATTGGTGAGCAACTGCACGGCGAAGAAGACGAGCACCAGGAACACCGTGACCCCAGCCGAGGTTCCGATGAGCCCGGTGCCCGCATCGCCGCGGGCGCGCGGTGTCATCCGCCGATCTGTTGGAGTTGGGCGTCGGTACGGCTGCCCGAGTCGGTGAGGATGTTGCGGAACACGATCCACATGGCTGCGCCCAGGAAGGCCATGATCAAGACCGCGATGGCGGCCGAGATCACGCCCTCGCCACGGTCGTCGTGGGTCAGCCGGCGGGCGAGCACCACTGCGATGGCGTTGGCATAGGCAACGAGGTCGAACATCGGTAACTCCTTGGTTGGTGTGTGTTCAGCTCTGCGTGAAGAGACGTAGGGCCTCGAGGAAGGGGACGGCGAGGAAGAGCACGCCGGGCACGAGGGTGGCGACGGTCACCGGGATCCAGACCTGCTGGCCCCGACGTTCGACGGTCTCCACCATGCGGCGGTGGACGTCGCGGCGGATGCTGCGGGCCTCCTCGCTGGTGAGGCGGCCGAGGTCGCCCGCCTCCCGGTTGAGAGCCAGCACCGAGACGAGACGGTCGAGCGCATCGACCTTGGCCCGTGCGGACCACTCGCGCAAGGCCTCGATCTCGCCGACACCTTGGCGGATGCGACCGCACACGAGCCGCAGGTCGGCACCGCAGGCACCCTTGCCCCGACCGGCGAGCCGGTTGAGGGCGGCACCGAGTGACCAACCGGCGCTGAGGAGCATGCCCAGTTGCTCGGCCACCACGGGCAGTTCCAGGAACAGTGCCTCCTGGTGTTTGGTCGAGGCGTTGGCCAGTTGCTGCTCGACCAGCAGGAACGCCAGCAGGGGCGCGCCCAGCGCGGCAGCCAGCCCCAGCGCCGGGGGGAGACCACCGGCGGCGGCGACGGCCAGACCGGCGGCGAGCAACTCCTCGAAGCGGTGACCCCCGATGGTGACCTCCGCACAGCGATCGACAAACTCCGGGGCCGCAGAAGCGCCTGTGTGCACGGGGCGGATCACCCGACGGTGCCGGACGTCGCCATGTTCGGCTCGGTTGCTGAGCAGCTGGCGGAGTTGCGTTCCCCGCAGGACTCGCTCTGACCGCGTGCTCAGGCTTTCAGGACCTTGTCGATCTTCGAGTGCAGCTTCGCGAGTTCCGCTGCGAACTCTGCCGCTACGACGCTCCGAGGCTGCGTGGAGCCACCGTCGTCGTCTTCGTCGGGACGCTCGGATGCTGTGCGGATGTCAACGACCCGTTGAGCGACCCGGTTCTTGCTCAGCGATTTCACGTCGGCGCCGTTCTCGGTGCACCAACCGTCGAGCCACGCCCAACGCCCGACGCCGGGGACGTTCGCGGGGACGATCCGGGCTGAGGTCAGTCCCCAAGTGGCGATTTCCGTGTTGACGGCCTCGGCGAACGCTTCCGCAGCGACGAGGTCTTCGAGTGTGCAGCCGTCGGCGAACTGCGAGAGGTCGAACAGGCATTCCGCGGGCAGGTCCGAGCCGTCGGCGATCTGAGTGTGGAGCAGTTTGCCTTCGGTGTCGCCGTCGGTGAGACAGGCGACGGAACCGGCGTGGTGGGACAGGGTCGACATCTGCGTGGCGGCGATCTCGGCGAGGCCGGGAACAATGCGGTACGACAACGCGTCCAGCTTCGCGACTTCGCGGAACAGCGTGGGCAGGAGGATCGCCTCGGACGGACCTTCGCAGATCAGCGCGTATCGGGGAACCGTGAGCGACAGAAGGGTTGCGCCCATCGCGAACAGCAGCGGCGTGTAGCCGACCTTATCGTCGTCGCCGGGGACGATCGTCCAGTAGCTGTTCGAGATCGTTGAGTGCGGTGAGTCCTTGGTGCGTAGCACCGCACGGATACCCCGCCCGAGGTCCGGAGGTAGGCATCCGATGGAGTGCGTCGTGTAGATCACCTTCGCGGTGACTTCCTGGCGCATGAGGGTGTCGATGAGATCGGCTTGGGCGTCGTAGTGCAGATGCGTTTCGGCTTCGTCGACGAGCAGCACCGGCAGCCGTGTGCCTTGAGCGGCGAGGAACGCGTCCAACGCCAGGAACCACCGCAGCCCGTCGGAGCGTTCGAGAATGTCCGAGTACCCCGGACCGTCACCTTCGACGGACACGTACACACGGATGTTGCCGTCGTTTGGTGTGCTGAACCGCGGGTACACCGTCGACTGATTCCAGGTGATCCGGAAACGCTTCTTGAGGTCCTCGTTGGCCGCTTCGATCAGACCTTCGACGAGTGCGCTGTTGTTCTGCCATTCGGCGTTCAATTGCCCCAAATTCAGCCCTGCAACGGTGCACAGGTTCTCCAACGCCTTCGGTGGGTCAGCGGCGATTTCCGCGAGCGCGTACTGGGTTGTGAGTTCGCGGTGCTCCTGCCGGAAGAACGCCACGGCAGGAAGGCGCGTTTCGAGTACGCCTGCGACCTGTTCCCACGGCTCCGGCTCGTTCTCGATTCTCGTGAGGTCGGCTAGCGCGGAAGCGGCAGCGTCACGTCTCTCCGCACGCAACGCCAGCTCCTGCGCTTCGACGCCCGCCTCGTCGTCCTCGTCGTCCTCGCCGTCGGCGTCGTGCTCGTCCTCGGCGTCGTGCTCGTCCTCGGCGTCTTCCCGGGGAGGTGGGTACACGAGGCCCCGCAACCGTTCGGCGAGCGTCCCGAACGACGTGATCACACCGTCATCGAGTGTGTCGTCGTCGGTGCCGAGGCTGTCGAGAACGTCGACGTACATCTGCGGGTCCCACCGCACCTCCTGGTTCGCCGAGTACAGGGCATCGAGCGCGGGGTCACCCTGCAGCGCTCGAACGAGTCCCTCCACACGTCGGCGGGGGGATAGGTCACGCGTCGGGGAGGGGTCGAGATCCCAACCGAAGTCGTGGTCACCCATCTCGATGCTCGCCCACGCGGCTTCGACCTCACCCCCGCCGTGGATGTGAGCTACGGCGTCGCGATCGGCTTGATCGAGAAGGAAGTACCCGCCGAT
>JANMIX010000087.1:0-9451 GCA_031376015.1 Acidimicrobiia bacterium
CGACAAGCGCGTCGGTGAAGGCGACGACCAGCCGGCCGACGAGGTCGACCTGCTGCGCGGTGCGCTCGCCGTCGAGGACGATCGTGAACCGGTGGGGGTCAGCTCATGAGCGCGAGCCAGAACGGCAGCGGCGTCATCCACCCCGGTGAGCCGGACGAGGGCGGCCAGCTGCTGACCGCTCCCGCCGAGCCCGACTCCAGCAAGCTGCTGTCCTGCCGCGGCATCGACATGGCCTACGGCTCCGTGCAGATCCTCTTCGGCGTCGACTTCGACGTCGCCGAGGGCGAGATCGTCGCGCTGCTCGGCACGAACGGCGCCGGCAAGTCGACGCTGCTCAAGGGCATCTGCGGCCTCGTGCGCCCGAAGCGCGGCTCGGTGGTCTTCGCCGGTGAGGACGTCACGAAGCTCCAGGCGGACGTCACCGCGCATCGCGGCATCTCGCTGATGCCTGGCGGCAAGGGCGTGTTCCCGACGTTGACGGTCGCCGAGAACCTCCGGCTTGCGGGGTGGATCATCCGCCAGGACCAAGCCAAGGTGGACGCCGCCAAGAAGGAGGTCGAGGAGCTCTTCCCGATCCTCAAGTCGCGCTCGGGGCAGATGGCCGGCAACCTCTCCGGCGGCGAGCAGCAGATGCTCGCGCTGGGCATGGCCTTCATCGCCAAGCCCAAGCTCCTCATGATCGACGAACTGTCACTCGGCCTGGCCCCGGCCATCGTGGAACAACTGCTCGGCATCGTGCGCCGCATCCAGGATGGCGGCACCGCCATCGTGCTGGTCGAGCAGTCGATCAACGTGGCTCTCACCGTCGCCGATCGCGCCTACTTCCTGGAGAAAGGGGAGGTGCGTTTCGAGGGCCCCACGGCAGAGTTGCTGGGCCGCGACGACATCGTGCGCTCGGTCTTCCTGGCCGGAGCGGCGGGCGAAGGCCCTGCCCCGGCCACCACGGTCGAGTCAGAGGCCGAGACCCATGCCCACATGCTGGCGGGCCCGGCGCGTGCGGCCGACGACCGGCCCATCCACGAGCGGCCCGAGGTGCTACGGGTCGACGGTCTGGGCGTCTCCTTCGGGGGCATCCAGGCCGTGCGCGACACCAGCTTCTTCCTCCGGGAGGGCGAGATCCTCGGCCTCATCGGGCCCAACGGCGCCGGCAAGACCACCATCTTCGACCTCGTCTCCGGCTTCGTCATCCCCACCACGGGCCGGATCCGCCTCGACGACCGCGACGTCACCGAACTCGGCCCCGACGAGCGAGCCTGGTTGCGGTTGGGCCGCTCCTTCCAGGACGCCCGCCTGGTGGGCTCCCTCACCGTGGCCGAGAACCTGGCCCTGGGCTTCGAACGCCACCTCGAGGTGCGCGATCACTTCGCCGCCATGATCGGCCTGCCCGGGGCGCGCCGCCAGGAGATCGCGGTGGCATGGTCGGTCAACGATCTGGTGGAGCTCATGGGCCTGGGCGCCTACCGCGACAAGTTCGTGCGCGAACTCTCCACCGGCACACGCCGAGTCGTGGATCTGGGCATGTGCCTGGCCCATGATCCCCGCGTGCTGCTGCTCGACGAGCCCTCGTCGGGCATTGCCCAACGCGAGACTGAGGCACTGGGCCCCCTGCTGCGCCGCATCCAGGCCGAGACGGGCTGCGCGATTCTCGTGATCGAACACGACATGCCCCTCATCACCACCGTGTCGGACCGGCTCCTGGCCCTCGAGTTGGGCACGCCCATCGCGTTGGGCACACCCGCCGAAGTGCTCGCGGATCCCCGCGTCGTCGAGAGCTACCTCGGTGGCGACCCTGCCACGATCAACCGATCGGGCGCCGGCTCGGCTGCCGCATCCCGCACCCGCACAGCGGCCGGACGCCCCACTCCCCGCCGCCGGGTGCTCACGGCCCGGCCCTCCAAGGACGGTGCCGAATGATGTTACGACCGCCCTCCCGAGACGCCGATGGCGGTCCTGCCTGCAGCGATGGCCGCACATCCCGCAGCAATGGCCGTCGCGCGCGTCGCGTGGTGGCCCTCGGGATGGTGATCGGTCTCGGCCTACTCGGCGCCGGGGCGGAGGGCGCAGTGGCCGCGGCCAACCCGACACCGAGCGCCGTCGGCTGGTGGTGGCGGGCCCAGAGCAAGTCGCTGCCCGAGAAGCTCCCGCCGCCGCCCACCGCCGGTCCGGGCACCATCTACGTGGCCGGTTCGCCCGCCGCCGCCTACGCCTACGCCGCGGTGCGCTACGTGCTGGCCGGCGACCAGATCGACCCGGTGCTGACCCTGCGGGTCACCCCCAACGGCGACCAGGGTGGTGCGAGTGCGGTGCTGCTGGCCTGCACCACCGGATCGGCATGGAGCAGCGAGGAGAACGGCCAGTGGGAGGACGCCCCCACCGTCGACCTCGCCCACTGCGTGGATGGCGTGCGGTCCGCCGACGGCACCCACTGGCGGTTCACCCTGGGGAAGCTGCAACTCAACAACCGCGTCGATGTGGCCATCGTCCCCGGCGGGCTGCCCGGTGGCCAGGCGGGTTCCACCTTCCAGCTCACCTTCGACGCGCCCGCCGCCGGCGACTTGACCGTCAGCCCCGGCGTGCCCTCCAGCGTGGCACCCCCTCCGTCGATCGGCGGTCCGGCCACCACCGCGGTGGCGCCCGTACCCACCGACGGGCCGGCCCCGGCGCTCTTCACCCCGCCCGTGATGGCGAAAGGGACGCCATCGCTGCCCACCGACAAAGAGGGCCTGACCCCCACCGCTCCGGCAGCGCAGGAAGCGGCGCCCTCCTTCGCTCCCGCGTCGACCCCGCCCGAGGCGCCGGCGGCCCAACGGTGGGTCGGGATCCTGATCCTGTTGGGCTGCGGCGGTGCCGCCGCGTACGGCTTCCGCCAACCCGAGGACACCGGCGGCCCGGTGGGGTTGGGGCGCTTCCGGGCCGAGCGCACGGGCCCGCCCCCGAGCCTGACCTGAGTAGCGGGACGGGTCCGGGCTTCGCAGCGGTAGCGTGCCCGCCCGTGCTCCGGCTCTCCGACCACGCGTATGCCGAGATCGTCGCGGCGGCCTACGACGGCTACCCACTGGAGGCCTGCGGCCTGCTCGGTGGGGTGCACGACGCCACCGGCGCGTCGGCGCGCATCGAGGTCTTCTACCGCTGCCACAACGCTGCCGAGTCGGCCAAGCTCTACACCATCGAACCGAGGGACCATCTGCGGGCCGAGCGCGACGCCGATGCCCGCGACCTCGACATCGTGGGCGTCGTGCACTCCCACACCCACACGGACGCCTACCCGTCGCCCACCGACGTGGCCCAGGCGCCGGATCCCGGCTGGCACTACGTGATCGTGTCGCTACGTGACACCGCGCCGACGATGCGCAGCTACCGCATCGTCGACGGCCAGATCAGCGAGGAACCCGTCGTCGTCGAACGTCGCTGAGGAAAAACGCCGCCCACGCCGCCACCAACAAGGCCACCACGGCCAGCACCCAGGGAGTGTTGCGGCCGGTCGGGAGGGGACGGACGGTCGCCGGGGCGGGCGCCGCCGCGAAGTTGGCGGGGAGGCCCGTCGCCGGGGCGGGGTACGCATGCGGCGCCGGTGCATGATCGGCCAGGAACACCGGGTTGCCCAGCGCCGTGAGGGTCACGTCGTCATGGGTCTCGACATGCCAGAAGGTGCCCAGAGGGCCCTCGCCCGGGTCGCGGCCGGCGGTGAAGGTGTAGGTGAATGGATCACTCGTGATGGGCACCGTGTGACGGGCTTCGCCGTCTTGGAAGACCTGCAGGGTCTGGCCCTTGCCTGCACTCACCGTCACGATCACCGTCGCCTGGCGGCCGGCCAGCGTGGCGCCGAACGTGGCTGGCGGCGTCGAGGCGGGACTGCCGGCCAGGCGGGCGTCGAGCGCCAACCGGGGGCTGGATTGGCCGAGGGCCTGCACGTAGACCCGTCCCGCCCGTAGCGCGGCGAGCAAAGCCGGACGCGACAGTTCCGTGGCGCCGATCATGGTGGCGGCCTCGCCGTAGTCGGGGCCCAACTTGTCGTCGGAGCCGGCCACGGCGGTGATGCGGTGACCTTCGTTCAACTTGGCCATCCACAGTTTCACGGCCGTGCCCACGAACGGGTTGGCCACCCGCTTGGCCCCGGGCGAGGGCCGGTCGAAGGTGGCGGGGTCGATGGCGGCCGGGCCGGTGACGACCTCCATGGTGTCGACCTTGTCCCAGTCGATGCGGTCGCCGAGCTGGAACTCACACCCCCGGCAGAACGCCTCGAACAACTTGCCGGGGAAGATCGTGGGGTGGGCGACGGAGAACAGGGCGCCCTCGGCCACCGTCCCCGCCTGGATGGCCCGCATGTCGATGCCGTCGTAGCCCTGGCGGTACTCGACCTCGTGGGGGGTCTCGCCCAGCACGATCATGTGGCCGAAATAGGTGATGATCTCGCGGCCCGGCCAGATGACCAGATCCGCGTTGGCCCGTTGGGTGGCGCCCAACGTGCCCCAGTGGGCGTCGGTGACATATTCGGTGACGGGCACCACGTCGAGCCCGGCAGTCCGGGCGAAGCGCACCATGGTGGCAGGGTCGGGTCCGCGCTGGTTGGAGTGGTAGGCGTGCAGGTGCAGGTCGGCGCGGTACCAGCCGGGGGTGGCACGGGCCACGAAGGAGGGGTCCACCGGATCGGGCACCCACGCCGGGCCCACGGGCACGTTTCGGCACCGCACCGTCACTTC
The DNA here is from genome assembly GCA_031376015.1 of Acidimicrobiia bacterium. Lineage (GTDB taxonomy): Bacteria > Actinomycetota > Acidimicrobiia > Acidimicrobiales > JACDCH01 > JANMIX01. Next base: position 4,701 of record JANMIX010000087.1, read on the forward strand.
CCAGGTGGCTCCCGTGCTCGACACGGCCCCGTAGCCGAGTTCGACGAACCAGGTGCCGGCCACCACCGGGCCGGGCACGTACCCGCGCTCGGCGCTGTCGGCCTGCACCCACACCGGTGCCATCCCCTGGGCCACCTTGCCCTGACGGCTCCCGGACCATCCCCGGAAACCGGCGGGGTCCCTCGGGCCGCGACTGTCCCACAACCCCAGATCGAGCACCGTCTTGTCGGCGTTGGTCTCGGCCCCATTGGACCGCCACGAGTAGCCGACCTCGACCCGGGTCGTCCCCCCGCCCACGACCACGGGCAACTCCCGATAGGTCTTGGCCTCCTCGGGGCGGGCGATGCCCCGCAGGCGCACCTCGGCGCCCCCGGCGCGGCACTCCGGTGCTCGGGTGGCGGCGCCGGCGCCGTCGGTCCCTACGGCCCCGGCGTTCGATTCCAGGAGGGAGGCGGCCGGTGCCGGCCCAGCGGCCGCCACCGCCATCGTGGCGGCGGCGAGCAGGGCGAGGCAGGGAGCGAGCCGGGTGCGCAGCACTGTCGTGGACCCTACCCACGGTGGCGTGGGGAGGGGAGGGGCCGCCGCGGCGAGTAGTGGATCGACGAGGTGGCCCGGTACGATTCCTGACCGGACAAGTCGTCTTTCCCCGAGGTTGCCACCATGCTGTACGACTCGGTACTGGACCTGATCGGCAACACGCCGATGCTCGACGTGTCCGCGCTGAGCCCGAACCCCAACGTGCGGATCTTCGCCAAGCTGGAGGGCCAGAACCCCGGCGGGTCGGTCAAGGACCGCGCCGCCAAGTACATGATCCAGGAGGCGGAAAAGGACGGCGCTCTCGTGCCCGGTTCCGGCCAGGTGATCCTGGAGTCGTCCTCGGGCAACACCGGCATCGCGCTGGCCATGATCAGCCGGGTGCGGGGCTACACGCTCAAGGTGGTCCTGCCCGAGAACGTGTCGATCGAACGGCGGCAACTGCTCGAGGTGTGGGGGGCGGAGATCATCTCGTCACCCGGAGCCGAGGGCTCCAACGGAGCCATGCGCCGGGCCCAGGCCATGGCCGTCGACCATCCCGACTGGTTCTTCCCGTACCAGTACGGCAACCCCGCCAACCCCAAGGCCCACATGGAGGGCACCGGTCCCGAGATCTGGCGCGACTGCCCCGATGTCACCCACTTCGTGGCCGGCCTCGGCACCGCCGGCACGCTCATGGGCGTCGGTACCTTCCTCAAGCAGCAGAACCCCGACGTGCAGGTGTGGGCCATCGAGCCGCCCACCGGCGAGATGGTCGACGGTCTCAAGAACATCGACGAGGGATTCATCCCCCCGGTGTTCCTCGACAACAACGGCTTCGAGTTGCTCGACCGCCGCGTCATCGTCCGACCCCGTGAGTCGGTCGAGTGGACGCGCCGCTTCACCGAGGTGGGCGTCTTCGCCGGTATCTCCAGCGGTGCGGTCATGGCGGGGGCCGTGAAGTGCGCGTCGCTCATCGAGGAGGGCAACATCGTCATCGTGTGTGCCGATGGTGGTTGGAAGTACCTCTCCACCGGTGCGTGGACCGACGACCTCGACTCAGTGGAAGCTCGGGCCAAGGGGATCATCTACTTCTGACGGACCGGGCGGCGGGTGCCCGCGAGCCGAACGATCAGAGCAGCGCCAGCACGTCCTCGGGTGGGCGGCCCACCACGGCCCGGTCCCCGGCCACGAGGATCGGCCGCTCGATGAGCACCGGGTTCGCCGCCAGCACCCCGATCCAGTCGTCCCGGTCGTGGGGTCGCGTGCGCAGGCCCAGGTCCTTGGCCACGTCCTCACCCATGCGGGTGAGGGCCCACGGTTCCATGCCCAGGGCGTCGAGTACCGAGCCGAGCTCGGCCTCGGTGGGGGGGTCGTCGAGGTAGCGGCGCTCGGTGTACACGGCGCCGGCCTCATCGAGCAGCTGCTTGGCCTGACGGCTCTTCGAACAGCGCGGGTTGTGCCAGAACTCCAGTGCCATGGCCGGGGAACGTAGCGTGTCGCCGATGACCGTTGCCCCCGCCCGCACCCCTGGTTCCCTCCTCCGGTGAGCCTCCGTGTGACCGTGCTCGGCTGCGACGGTTCCTACGCCGGCGCCGGGGGCGCCTGTTCGGGCTACCTGGTGCAGCACGAGGACGCCAACATCTGGATCGACTGCGGCCCGGGCACCATGGCCAACCTGCAACGCCATGTGGCACTCGAGGACGTCACCGCCATCGTGGTGTCGCACTCGCATCCTGACCACTGGGTGGAGTTGCCGGTACTGGCCAACGCCTTCCGGTACTACATCGGCCGCGACGGCATCCCGCTGTTCACCACCACCGAGGTCATCGACTGTCTCACCAAGGTGCGCAACACCGCGGTGGAGACCACGTTCTCGCCCACGGTCATCACCGATGATTCCCGGTTCGAGATCCAGGGTGTGTCCTTCCGCACGTCGGCGACCGATCACCCGGTGGAGACCATGGCCATGCGGGTCGACGCCGGCGGCCGCAGCTTCACCTACTCCTCCGACACCGGCCCCGGATGGGAGGTGGCGGTGCTCGGAAATGTCGACCTAGCGCTACTGGAGGCCACACTGCAGGGCCCGCGGGTGAACTCCTCGCCCCACCTCACCACCACCGAAGCCGGTACCCATGCCCGTGAGGCCGGCATCGGCCGGCTGGTCATCACCCATCTGGCGCCGGGCACCGACGCAGCCATCTCGGCCGCGGAGACGGCCGATGCCTACGGCGACGAGGTGCTCGTCGCCTATCCCAACCACACCTTCGAGGTCTGACATGTCCCGCGCCGATCTGCGCCAGCACGACGAACTACGCCCCATCACCTTCGAGCGCGACTTCACCGAATCGGCCGCCGGCTCCTGCCTGGTGAGCTTCGGCCGCACGCGGGTGCTCTGCACCGCGTCGATCGACGAGGACGTGCCACGGTGGATGAAGGGCAAGGGCAGCGGCTGGGTGACCGCCGAGTACTCCATGCTGCCGGGTGCCTCCTCCGAGCGCATTAAGCGCGAGGTGAAGGACGGCAAACCCTCCGGCCGCACCCAGGAGATCCAGCGTCTCATCGGCCGCTCGCTGCGCTCGGTGTGCAACATGCGCCTGTTGGGGGAACGTCAGGTGATCGTCGACTGCGACGTGCTGCAGGCTGACGGCGGCACCCGCACCGCGGCCATCTGCGGCGGTTACGTGGCGCTGCACGACGCGCTGGCCCGCCTGGTGGCCTCCGGTGGTCTGACCCAGCATCCACTCGACCAGTTCTGTGCCGCCATCTCGGTGGGGGTCGTGAAGGGCACCCCCATGCTCGACCTCGCCTACATCGAGGACTCCCGCGCCGAGGTCGACATGAACGTGGTGATGACCGACCGGGGCGAGTTCATCGAGGTGCAGGGCACCGCCGAGGGCCAGACCTTCTCGCGGGCCGAACTCGATGCGTTGCTGGCGCTGGCCGAGCAGGGCATCGGCGAGATCATCGACCTGCAGCGCCAGATGGTCGCCGAGCCGCCGCCTCCCCGGTGAACCGCACGCTGGCCTTCGCCACCGGCAACCCCCACAAGGTCACCGAGGTGGCCGCCATCCTCGGCGCCGGGTTCACACTGGTGGCCGTCGACCCCGAGGTGGAGGAGACCGGCACCACCTTCGAGGACAACGCCCTGCTCAAGGCCCGGGCCGTGCAGGCCCGTACCGGCGGGGACGCCATTGCCGACGACTCGGGGATCTGCATCGACGCGCTGGCGGGTGCGCCCGGCATCCACTCGGCGCGCTGGACCGACGAGGGCGACTGGATCCCCCGTGTCTTGCGCGATCTCATCGCGGTGGGAGCAGCCGGGGCGCCGGCGCGCACCGCCCGGTTCGTGGCGGCCGCCGCGGCCGTGCTGGCCGACGGGAGGGAGTTCGTGTGCGTCGGGGTGGTGGAGGGCCACATCGCCCCCGGTCCGCGGGGGGAGGCCGGCTTCGGCTACGACCCGGTGTTCGTGCCCGCCGAGGGCGACGGCCGCACCTTCGCCCAGATGACCGCGGCAGAGAAGCACGTCCTGTCGCACCGTGGTCGGGCTTTTCGGATGCTGGCCGACCGGCTGGCGGCCGAAGGGTTCCCCGCCGGCGCCGGCTGAACGTCGTTTGCCGCGGCGGCTTCGGCCCCGGGCCGCGTCACCAGTGGCGCAGGTCGACCGGCCATTCGTCGACGACCTCATCGCCGTCGACAACGACGAACCGCTCGTGCTTGGCCACCGTGGGATCGATGTGGGCGGGAATCACCACGGCCCGGTCGCCCACCTTGGGCATCGAGGCTCCCTCGGCGGGGGAGAACACGATGTGCTCGTCGGAGCAGAACCAGACATCGCCCCCCACCACGGTGGGGTTGCCATGGTCCATGGCCAGGGCCTTGAGCCCGGCATCGGCCACCGCCCAGCCGGTGCCCACCGAGATGACCGTGGCGTGCACGAACAGGGCCTGCTCGAAGGCGTAGCCGAGCTTTCCGTAGTCGGTGTCCATGAGGGCGAACGACCCGGCCTGCAGTTCGTTGACCCACTTGTTGGTGGCCCAGGTGCCCGTGCCCCCGCCGGAGATGAGGTCACCGCCGACCTGGGCGTGGGCGGCCAGCAACTGCGCCATCGACGCCTCGACCTGTTCGGCTTTGGTGGCCTCGGGTTCGGTCATGAGGTGGCCCTCGTACCCCATCACCCCTCGCACGTTCATGCCCTTGGCCCGGGCCGCATCGGCCAGCCGGCCGGCGTCGTCGGG
>JANMIX010000018.1:0-10677 GCA_031376015.1 Acidimicrobiia bacterium
CGCCGCGGAAAACAACGATCTCGCCATCGTCGTCGACGTCGTCCCGAACCACATGGCGCTGGCGGGCGCCAGTAACCGCTGGTGGTGGGACGTGCTCGAGTACGGCCCGGCCAGTCCCTACGCCGAGCACTTCGACATCGACTGGACCCCCCTGAGCTTCGGTGATCATCCCCAAGTGTTGATGCCAGTGCTGGGCGATCACTACGGGCGAGTGCTCGAGGCAGGTGACCTCCGCCTTGACCGCCAGGGCGGGACCTTCCTGGTGCGCTGTCACGAGCAGGCCCTTCCCCTCGGTCTGGTCAGCCTCACCTCGCTGTTGCGGGCCGCCGCTCGGAGGGTGGAGGCCGGCTCGCTGACGGCGATCGCCGACGCGCTGGAGGAGACACGCCCGGACCTGGTCGGCGGGGAGAGCGTCGAGCACCACAGGATCGAGACGCTCCGCCAGCAACTCCGTGATCTCACCGCCGCGGAGCCGAGCATCGCCGATGCACTCGACGACGAACTGGCTTCGCTCGCACGGGACCCGGACGCCGTCGATGAACTGCTGAGCCGGCAGAGCTACCGCCTCGCCTACTGGCGCGTGGCCAGCGACGAACTCGACTACCGCCGCTTCTTCGACATCACGAGCCTGGTCGGCCTCCGAGCGGAGAGCCCCGTGGTGTTCGACGACACGCACCGGTGCCTGCTCGAGTTGGTGGGTACCGGCGACGTCGTCGGACTGCGCATCGACCATGTGGACGGGTTGCGCGATCCGGCGGGATACCTGCACCGCCTGCGTGCCGCGGCACCGGGCACGTGGATCGTGGTGGAGAAGATCCTGGCCCCGGACGAACGGCTCCCCGAGGAATGGCCGGTCGCCGGCACCACCGGTTACGACTTCGCCGACCGCGTATCGGACCTGTTCGTCGACCGCCATGGGGTCGACCTTCTCGTCAAACAATTCCAGGCGTGGACCGGTGAGCCGCGGTCGTTTGGTTCGACCGCGCACGCCGCACAGCTCGACGTGATGTCGCATGAGTTGGCGGCCGAGGTCGAGCGGGTGACCGAACTTCTCATGGGGGTCTGCCACGCGCGGCGACGTCATCGTGACCACACCCGCCGCGAGCTGCGGACGGTCATCAAGGAGATCGTGGCAGCGCTCGAGGTGTACCGCACCTACGTCGTGGCGGGACAGGAAGCCGGCGACGTCGACCGGCGTCGCATCGCCCATGCCGTCGCCCGGGTCGCCGAACTGCGGCCCGACACCGACGGCGAACTTCTCGGGCTGCTGGAACGGATCCTGATCCTCGACGAACCGGGAACCGACGCGGCGGAGTTCGCCGCCAGGTTCCAGCAGCTCACCTCCCCGGTGACGGCCAAGGGCATCGAGGACACCGCCTTCTACCGCTGGACACCCCTGCTGTCTCGCAACGAGGTCGGTAGCGACCCAGCGCACATCGGCCGCGGCGTCGAGTCCTTTCATGAACACAACACGGCGATCGCCCAACGATGGCCCGCCACGATGCTGGCCCTCTCGACACATGACACAAAACGCAGCGCCGATGTGCGGGCCCGCCTCAACGTCCTGACTCAACTGGCACCTCCGTGGATCGAGGCCACCGAAGGATGGCGGGAACACAACCGCAGGCACCGCGCCGAGGGTTGGGACGATCCCGGGATTGAACTGGCGCTCTACCAGACCGTGGTGGGGGCCTGGCCGGTGGAGGTCGACCGGGTGGAGGCCACGCTGGTCAAGTCGGCGAGGGAGGCCAAGCTGCGGACGTCATGGCGAGACGTCGATCCCGTGTACGAAGAAGATCTGTCTGCGTTCGTGCGAGGCGTCATGGCCGACGAGCAGTTCCAGGCTTCGGTCGAGGAGTTCCTGAACCACCACGACCTCGTGGCGCGCGGTCGGGTGGCCTCGCTCGCGCAACTGGCGCTGGAACTCACCAGCCCCGGCGTGCCCGACACCTATCAGGGAGATGAGTTGTGGGATCTGAGCCTCGTCGATCCCGACAACCGCCGTCCGGTGGACTACGAGCGACGTGAGTCGCTGCTGGCCGAGTGTGCGGGCCTGAGTGTCGAAGCGGTAGGGAAGCGCAGCGATGACGGCTCTCCCAAGCTGTGGCTGCTGCATCGCCTCTTGCAGCATCGCCGCGCCGCACCGGAGCGCTACCGGACACAGGAATACGCTGCGACGCAGGTCTCTGGCTCACGAGCGCATCACGTCGTCGCCTTTGCCCGTGACGGGTTGATGACCGTCGTGCCACGTCTGGTAGTGGGTCTCGAAGCCGGATGGGCCGACACCACGCTGGCCCTCGGCGAATCAACGTGGGTCGACGTGCTGTCGGGCGCGACGCATCGGGGATCGGCTTCGCTGGACGACCTTCTCGGTCGGTTCCCGGTTGCCGTGCTCGAGCGGCAGGATCCCTGATGCGGTTCGAGGTCTGGGCCCCACGCCCCGGACGCGTGGACCTCCATCTGGACGGCCGCGATCGGCCCATGGTGGCGAGTGACGGGGGATGGTGGACGGTCGAGGTGGACGAGGCGACGGCGGCGAGCCGGTACGGCTTCCGTCTCGACGGCGGGCCGGCCCGACCCGACCCGCGATCGTTGGTCCAGCCCGATGGCATCGAGGGGCTCTCCTGCGTGTACCGACACGGTCGGTTCGCCTGGACCGATTCGTCGTGGGCGGGCCTGTCCTTGGCGGGATCGGTCCTCTATGAGCTGCACGTCGGAACATTCTCGGAGGGTGGCACCCTCGACTCCGCCATCGGGCACCTTGGCGACCTGGTGGATCTGGGCGTGGATGCGGTGGAACTGATGCCGCTCGCGTCTGCCTCCGGTCGGTGGGGTTGGGGGTATGACGGTGTCAACCTCTACGCCGTGCACGCCCCCTACGGCGGACCAGACGCGCTGAAACGATTCGTGGACGCGGCTCACTCCCACGGCCTCGGCGTGCTGCTCGATGTCGTCTACAACCACCTCGGGCCGGTGGGGAACTACTTGAACGAGTTCGGGCCGTACTTCACCGATCGGCACCACACCCCCTGGGGCGACGCGGTGAATTTCGACGGCGAGGGTTGCGAGGAGGTGCGCCGCTTTGTCATCGACAACGCCTGCATGTGGCTGCGAGACTTCCACCTCGATGGCCTGCGGCTCGACGCCGTGCACGCCATTGTCGACGACTCCTCGCCCGACATTCTGACGGCCCTGCGGGCCGAGGTCGCCGAGTTGAGCGTCGAGCTGGGCCGGTCGCTGGTCGTGGTGGCCGAGAGTGACGAGAACGACGTCAGGATCGTCCAGCCGCTCCCGGAGGGCCAGGGCATGGACGCGGTGTGGTCCGACGACTGGCACCACGCGCTGCACACCCTGCTGACGGGTGAGCACGACGGCTACTACGAGGACTACGGAAGCCTCGAACAGTTGGTCAAGGCGCTCCGTCAGGCGTGGGTGTTCGACGGATGCTGGTCGGCGTACCGCGAGCGCACGCACGGCTCGAACCCGTCCGGACTACCTCGCGACCGGTTCCTGGTCGCCACCCAGAATCACGATCAGATCGGGAACCGGGCCAACGGAGAGCGTCTCAGCATGCTGGTCGGTCCCGCCAAGCTGCGCGCCGCTGCAGCCCTGCTGCTCACCACACCCTTCGTTCCCATGCTCTTCCAAGGCGAGGAGTGGGGTGCCTCGACGCCCTTCCTGTACTTCACCGACCATCAGGATGAGGCCTTGGCCCGGGCTGTGCGCGACGGACGTCGCACGGAGTTCGCCGCGTTCGGTTGGCGACCGGAGGATGTGCCCGATCCCCAGGACCCGACGACCTTCGAGCGGTCCCGCCTCGACCGGTCCGAACGGGCCCGGGTGCCCCATGAGGAGATGTTGCGCTGGTACCGCGACCTGCTGGCGTTGCGTCGCCGGGAGCCGGACCTGCACGATCCTTCGGTCGAGTTGCGCGCCGGCGTGGAGGCCGGTGTCGTGACCGTGAACCGGGGCGGCATCGTGGTGCTGGTCAACTTTTCGGGGACGGCGCAGGTGTTCGACACCGAAGGGGACGTCGAGCCGCTGCTACTGGCACCCGGGTGCACGTGCGGCGATACCGCAGTGTCCCTGGGCGTCGACGGCGTTGCCGTCCTACGCCGAGAGATCACAACGAGACAAGGAGTCACCGATGGCTGAGGCACCCGAGGTCTGGCCCGGGCGGGCGTACCCGCTGGGCGCGACGTACGACGGTGGGGGGACCAACTTCTCGATCTTCTCCGAGGTGGCGGAGAAGATCGAACTCTGTCTCTTCGATGATGACGGACGCGAGGAGCGGATCGAGTTCCACGAGGTCGACGCCTTCTGCTGGCACGCCTATCTCCCCAGCGTCGGGCCGGGCCAGCGTTACGGGTACCGGGTGTACTCGCCCTGGGATCCCGAGCAGGGGCAACGCGGGAACTCGGCCAAGCTGCTGCTCGACCCCTACGCCAAGGCCATCGACGGCATCCTCGTACCGCACGCCTCGGCTCTTCCCTACAACATCGGGGACGATCTCGCCCGCAACGACGACGACAGCGCGCCACACAGCGCCAAGTCGGTCGTCCACAACCCCTTCTTCGACTGGTCCAACGAGCGCCAGCCCGACTGTCCCCTTCACGAGTCGATCATCTACGAGATGCACATCAAGGGCTTCACCGCCCGCCATCCCGAGATCCCCGAAGAGCTACGGGGAACCTACGGTGGCCTCGCCCACCCGGTGGTGATCGACTACCTGACCGACCTGGGGGTGACCGCCGTCGAGTTGTTGCCCGTGCATCAGTTCGTGCATGACGCGCCGTTGGTCGACCGAGGCCTGCGCAACTACTGGGGCTACAACTCGATCGCCTACTTCGCACCGCACAACGAGTACGCCGCCCAGGGCCAGCGAGGCGAGCAGGTCACCGAGTTCAAGGCCATGGTCCGCACCCTGCACGCGGCCAACATCGAGGTGATCCTGGATGTCGTCTACAACCACACCGCCGAAGGCAACCACCTCGGCCCGTGCCTGTCGTTCAAGGGCATCGACAACGCCGCCTACTACCGGCTGGTGCCGGAGGATCGGCGCTTCTACTACGACACCACGGGCACCGGTAACAGCCTCAACATGTCGCACCCCCAGACGCTGCAGCTCATCATGGACTCGCTGCGCTACTGGGTGTCGGAGATGCACGTCGACGGGTTCCGCTTCGACCTGGCATCGACACTCGCCCGCCAGTTCCACGAGGTCGACAGGCTCTCGGCCTTCTTCGACCTCATCCATCAGGAGCCGGTGCTGAGCCAGGTGAAGCTCATCGCCGAACCGTGGGACGTAGGCGAGGGCGGCTACCAGGTCGGCAACTTCCCGCCCCGGTGGTCGGAATGGAACGGCCGCTACCGCGACGCGGTTCGGGACTTCTGGCGCGGAGAGCCGGGCACCGTCGGCGAGATGGCCACCCGGCTCACCGGCAGCTCGGATCTCTACCAGGCCGATGCCCGCAGGCCGGTCGCCAGCATCAACTTCATCACCGCCCACGACGGGTTCACGTTGCGTGACCTCGTCTCCTACAACGACAAGCACAACGACGCCAACGGCGAGGGCAACGCGGACGGTGAGAGTCACAACCGCTCCTGGAACTGCGGTGCGGAGGGTGAAACTGACGATCCGGACGTGAACGCGTGCCGTGCCGCGCAGCAGCGGAACCTGCTGACCACGTTGCTGCTGTCTCAGGGCGTGCCCATGCTGTTGGCCGGCGACGAGGCCGGCCGGACGCAGCACGGCAACAACAATGCCTATTGCCAGGACAACGAGATCTCCTGGCACGACTGGGAGCACATGGACGAGGATCTCCTCGCATTCACCAAGCGGCTCATCGCCCTGCGTCGGTCGCACAACACGTTCCGCCGCCGTCGCTACTTCCAGGGTCGCCCGATCCGGGGCACCGTCGATCTCGGGTGGTGCGGTCCCGACGGCACCGAGATGACGGATCAGGACTGGGAGGATGGCCACCTTCGCAGCTTGGGGCTGTTCATCAACGGCTCGTCGCTCACCGAGGTCGATGATCGAGGCCGGCCGGTGGTCGACGACTCGTTCCTGCTGCTGCTCAACGCCGACCCTCAGCCCGTCGAGTGGACGCTGCCGCCCCAGTGGGAACACGACTGGCGGGTGGCGGTGTGCACCGCCGGTAGCCACGAGGAGGGGGAGGAAGTCAAGGGCACCGTGACCATGCCGGCTCGGTCGGTGCTCGTCCTCAGCAACGCAGCACCGGATTGAGCGCGGGCACCGGATTGAGCGCGGCGCCGAACACGGCCGCCACGTCTGGGCCATAGGTCATCGCCGCGTTCTGGCCGATCTGCACCACCGACATGAGCAGCGAGAGAATCAACGCCACCAAACCGTTGGCGATCGTCACCGGGTCGATGTCGCGACGGACGCTCCCGGCCTCTTGTTCGGCCCGCAAGCGGTCGGCGCAGGCGGCGCGCAGATCCGCCAGTGCAGGGATCTCCAACACCCGTTCGGTGACCTCGGGTTCGAGCCCAGCCAGTAGGCGTTTGGCCAGCGGATGGTGTTCGACTGCGCCGACCAGCGAGAAGATCAGCGACTGGCGCCAGTCGGTGAGATCATCGACATCGACCAGGGTGGCGAGACCCTCACGGATGACCCCGGCGGCGTCCTCGTCCACGGCGGCGAGGAACAGCGCTTCCTTGTTGGGGAAGTAGGCGTAGGCGACCGTGCCGCCCACCGAGGCATCTCGGGCGATGTCGGCCACTGACGTCGACCGGAACCCCTCGCGGCCGAACCGGGTGATCGCACAGTCGAGGATGGCCTGACGGGTCTGTTCCCCCTTCGAGGCCGGCAGTTCGGTCGGTGCGTCCATGTGTGACGAGGATAACAAAAATGAGGGATTGAGGGAACCTCTCAAATAGTCTACTATGGGGTTACCGGGCGTACGAGCCCGATCCCAAGTCTTCGGAGACGATGAATTGATCACCCAGACCTCCAACCCAGAACGCAAGGTTCCGACCCGACGGATTTCCTTCGAGGCGTCGCTGCAGGAAGTGCCGAAGCACTTCGCCGCCGATGGCGACCTCCTACTCAGCCACCTCGCTGCCGCGCTGTCGTCGGTGTTCCCCGACGGTGAGGATTTCTTCGTGCGATCCGTTCGCCACTTCCGGGATCAGATCCAGGATCCGGAGCTGAAGCGGCAGGTCGCCGGCTTCATCGGTCAAGAAGCCATCCACGGTCGAGAGCACCGGGCGCTGAACGAGCGACTGGCGCAACTCGGGTATCCGACCAAGCAGGTGGAGCGAATCACCAAGGCGGGTCTGGCCATGCGCACCAAGGTGGCCTCGGCCAAGGCGAACCTGGCTGCCACTGCCGCTCTCGAGCATTTCACCGCAACGCTGGCCGAGCTCGTGCTCACCTCCGAGGAGACGCGCCGGCTGTTCGGCAACGATGAGGTTCGCAACCTGTTCCTTTGGCACGCGCTGGAGGAGTCGGAGCACAAGGCCGTCGCCTTCGACGTCTACAAGGCGGTCGGCGGCTCGGAGCGGACCCGGGTGCTCACCATGAAGTTCCTGCGCTACGGGTTCGTGGCGGGCATGGCCGTGCAGATGTTCTTCTCGCTCCTGTTCGATCGGGCCACCTACCGGCGGGGCAACCTGCGACGCAGCTGGCGCAACTTCCGGCGAGTGCCCATGGTGCAGCGGGCGGTATGGGACCAGCTCAAGGAATACGACCAGCCGGACTTCCATCCCGACGACCGCGACACGACCGCTCTGGTGGAGCAGTGGCGGGCCGAGTTGTTCGGCACCCAGGGGACGCTGAACGACAAGCTCGTCGGCTCCGCGGCCTGAGGACCTCGAACTCCGTGGAACACCTCGACGTCCTCATCGTCGGCGCCGGTCTCTCGGGAATCGGCGCCGCGCACTACGTGCAGACCGACTGCCCATGGGCGTCCTATGCCATCTTCGAGTCGCGTGACGCCATCGGCGGGACGTGGGATCTCTTCCGCTACCCCGGGATCCGCTCCGACTCCGACATGTACACGCTGGGATATTCCTTCCGGCCCTGGACGGCACCCAAGTCGATCGCCGATGGGTCCGACATCCTGCAGTACATCAAGGACACCGCCACCGAGGACGGGATCGACACCAAGATCCGGTTCCACCATCGGATCGTGTCGGCGAACTGGTCGACGCCCGATGCGCACTGGCAGGTGACGGCCGAACGCACCGACACCGGTGAGCGGATCGAGCTCACCTGTGGTTTCATCTTCTCCTGCAGCGGTTACTACCGCTACGACCACGGGTACCTTCCCGACTTCGAGGGGATGGACCGCTTCGGGGGCACCGTGGTGCATCCCCAGAAGTGGCCCGAGGATCTCGACTACGCCGGCAAGAAGATCGTGGTCATCGGCAGCGGGGCCACGGCGGTGACGTTGATCCCGTCATTGGCCAAGACGGCCGAGCACGTGACGATGCTGCAGCGCTCGCCCAGCTACATCGCCACGCTCCCCGCCAAGGACCCCATTGCCAACTTCCTGCGCCGAGTCCTGCCCGAGCGGCGCTCCGGCACAGCCGTGCGGTGGTTCAAGGCCCTCTCCACCCAGGCGTTCTACGAGCTGAGCCAGCGGTACCCGAAGGCCGTGAAGCGTTTCCTCAAGGCCGGCGTCAAGATGCAGTTGCCCCGCGGCTACGACGTGGACACGCACTTCACGCCCCGCTACGACCCGTGGGATCAGCGCCTGTGCGTGGTGCCCAACGGTGATCTGTTCAAAGCCATCAAGGCCGGGAAGGCGTCGGTGGTCACCGACCACATCGACACCTTCACCCCCGACGGCATCCGCCTGCAGTCGGGCAAGGAGCTGGAGGCCGACATCGTGGTCACCGCCACGGGCCTGGAGTTGCTCTTCATCGGCGGCATCGAAGTGAGCGTCGACGGTGAGGAGGTCAAGATCCCCGAGAAGCTGACCTACAAGGGGATGATGCTCGAGGGTGTGCCAAACATGGCCATGGCCATCGGCTACACGAACGCCTCGTGGACACTCAAGTGTGATCTCACGTGCGGCTACGTGACCCGATTGCTGAACCACATGCGGGCCAAGGGCCGGCGCCAGTGCACTCCCGTCAACACCGACGCCACGGTGGCGCCCGCCCCCTTGCTGGGGCTCACCTCGGGCTACGTGCAGCGGGCGGCCGATCGGTTCCCCAAGCAGGGGAGCAAGTTCCCCTGGCAGGTGTACCAGAGCTACGTCCGTGACTACCGCGCGCTCAAGATGAGTGGCGTCGATGACCCCGCCATGCAGTTCTCCAACCCCGAACCCGTGCCGGCCACCGCCGCCGCATCCTGAAGGAACCGACATGAAGAACTTCGAAGGACGCGTGGCCGCCGTCACCGGTGCGGCATCGGGCATCGGTCGGGCCTTGGCCAAGGATCTGGCTGGGCGCGGCGCACATCTGGCCCTGAGCGACGTCGACGAGAGCGGCTTGGCCGAGACCGTGGCCCTGTGCGAGGGAAGCGGCGTGAAGGTCACCGCTCAGCGTGTCGACGTGGCCGATCGTGCCGCCGTCTACGCGTGGGCCGGCACCGTCGTCGACGAGCACGGCAAGGTCAACCTCATCATCAACAACGCGGGCGTGGCCGTCGCCGCCAGCATCGAAGCGCTCTCCTACGAGGACTTCGAGTGGCTGATGAACATCAATTTCTGGGGTGTCGTTTACGGGACGAAGGCCTTCCTGCCCCACCTCAAGGCGTCGGGCGAGGGTCACGTGGTCAACCTCTCCAGTGTGTTCGGCCTGTTGAGCGTGCCGTCACAGGGGGCGTACAACGCCGCCAAGTTCGCCGTGCGAGGGTTCACCGACGCGTTGCGCATCGAACTCGACGCCGAGCAGTGCGGCGTGTCGAGCACCACGATCCACCCAGGCGGGGTGAAGACCAACATCGCCCGGAACGCTCGCATGGACGAGACTGCCGCGGCGATGTCTCGTGGGAAGGATCCCCGCAACGAGTTCGACAAGATCGCCCTGACCACCCCAGAGAAGGCGGCACGTCAGATCCTTACCGCCGTGCAGCGCAACCAGCGTCGAGCCCTCATCGGGCCCGACGCCAAGGCGCTTGACTTCGTGTCTCGACTACCGGCGGGCCTGTACCAGTCGGTGCTGGCGCGGGGCGCCAAGAAGGGCCGATCCTCCCGCTGACATCGAGGGCACCGGTTCGGGGCCGGGTTCTCCCGGCACCGGCGGTGGCATCGGCGGGGCCGGGATCGGCGGCGGCGTGGGGGGTTGCGGGGGAAGCGGGGTCATGGCGCTCTTGTACCCGTGCGCCTGCCGGGAGATGCCCTCCTGCGTGATGCCCGCCTGGGGGACCGCGTTCTGCGGTGAGGCCGTTGTCAAGGGGGCCGGCTTCTCATGGCGTTCCAGAACGGGTAGTGACGTCTCGGGCGCGTTCCTTTGGAGCGCTCGCTCGGTACCGCCGTGCACCACTGACCCAGGGAGAGAGCGATCATGGCTGAGGTTCAGGAGAATTCATCCACTGGCGATGGGAACACGCTCGTCGATGTCCTCGATCGGTTCCGGGAGGCGGGCTATGCGTGCGACCTATTGTTGCGCGACGACCTCGTGGAGTGTTCCCTGTGTGGCGTCCGAAGCGACCCGGTCGCCATGGTGGTCGATTCGCTGGTGCGCCTGGAAGGTGAGAGCGAT
>JANMIX010000122.1:0-2111 GCA_031376015.1 Acidimicrobiia bacterium
GGGCTGACTCACTTGGGTGCGGTGCTCGCCGGCGGCACTCGCCAGTGCGCTCGCCCGGGGCAGTGATCAGGAGCTGGGCGAGACCAGCGGGCGTCGCCGGTTTGAGGCCTTGCGGGCGTACATCGCCAGGTCGGCCTCGGCCATGATCACGGCCGGTTCGTCGCGACCATCACTGAGGGCCACGCCCACCGACGCGTTCAACTGGACCTCCACCGTCGACAGCCGCATCGGTGTGGCGAACAGACCCTCGACCGACTCCGCGGTACGGCGGGCGTCGGACTCGGCCAGCGCCGGGCGAAGATCCTCGATCACCGTGATGAACTCATCGCCGCCGAGGCGGCCGACGGTGTCGGTGGCGCGCATGCGGGTGGTGAGACGTCGGGCGACCTCGCAGAGCACCTCGTCGCCGACCTGGTGGCCGTGGTTGTCGTTGATCTCCTTGAAGCCGTCGAGGTCGATGTAGAGCACGCCCAGCCGGCTGTCATGGCGTCGAGCCCGCAGCAGTGCCCCCTTCAGGCGGTCCTGCACCAGGGCCCGGTTGGCGAGACCGGTGAGGGGATCGTGCAGCGATTGCTGCCGGTAGGTCTCCGCCGTTTCCATCAGCGAGTCGATGTCCTGCACGCTGACCACGACGCCGCCGAGCGCTTCGTCCTCGGTGCGGTTGGTGCCGACCAACTGGCGCCACCGGTAGGTGCCGTCCTCGAAGCGGGCCCGGCAGGAGATGGACTCGTGGTTACTGGTGCCGTGCACGATGCGACGGAAGGCGGCGTTCACCGCCGGGAGATCGTCGGGGTGGAGGCGCTCGCCGAACATGCGACCCACGAGATCGTGCGGCTCGCAATCGAGCAGTAGGCGAACGGCGGGGCTGGCGTAACGGATCACCCGGTCGGGCCGCACGAGCAACACCGCGCTCGGCAGCGCCTTGATCAGCGATCGCTCGATCGGCTCGTCCGGCGAGCCCCGGTCGGCCAGATCGATCTCGAGTGGCCCGGAGAGGGATGGCCCGTCCATCCCCCTAGTGTGGACCATCTCGGGGTTGTTGTGACGGATTGATCACGTACCGAGAGGTCTTTCTGCCGGAGGTCCTGCGGGATTCCACCGCCTTCCCCGATTTGTCCCTCAGGTGATGGTCCCTGATTCCTTGTAGCGGTCGAGGTCGGACCACTCGATGCCCTGCTCGACGAGTTCCAACTCGGTGGCCTCGCCCAGTTCGGGGGCGCCCGGGAGAACCGTCGGTGCGTCCTCGCCGAACACCACCGGCGTGGCCACGCCGGTCAGCGGACCGGCATGGCTCTCGATGGTAGGGAGGTACCCGTTCTGGCGAGCCTGTTGGTCGTGGAGCAGTTCGCCCACGGTCTGGTACGGCGCCCACACGCCCTCGATGGGGCGCAGGATCTCGGTCCACTCGGCCAGTGTCTTGGTGGCGAAGACCTCGTCGAGTTCCTCGAGAAGGGCGACGCTGTTCTCGGCTCGGCGGGCGGCGTCGCTGAAACGCTCATCGGTCACCATGTCGGGCCGGCCGATGGTGGTGACGAGGTCGTCGAAGTGGCGGTGGGGTTGCAGGAACATGAAGGTGAGGAAGCGCTTGTCGCTCGTGCAGAAGGTGTTCACGAGAGGGTTGCCGCTCGGGTAGCGGGTGGGGCGGTCGGGGATGTCCATTGGCACGACCGGGGGAGGGCCGTAGACACCGGCGGCGGTGATGCCCGGCGCCATCGCCCACATCGCCATGCCCAACAGCGACACGTCCACCGTGGTGCCTTCCCCGGTGCGTTCCCGGTGGAAGAGTGCGGCGCCGATGCCGCCGGCCAGCGCCATGCCGCCGGTGAGGTCGCCGTAGCCGGCACCGGGGGGGCCGGCGGGAGCCTTGGAACCGGGCGCGGTGACGGCCATGGCCACCCCGCCTCGGGCCCAGAAGGTGGCGGCGTCGTAGCCGCCCTTCTCGGACTCGTCACCAAGGGGACCCTGACCCGAGCCTCGGGCGTAGATGATCGACGGGTTCACGGCGCGGATGTCCTCGACGTCGATGCCGAGCTTGCGGCGGGCTGCGGGCAGGAAGCTGGTGAGGAACACATCGCAGGATTCGGCGAGCTTCAGGACGAGCATGCGGCCGT
>JANMIX010000145.1:0-2860 GCA_031376015.1 Acidimicrobiia bacterium
GTGCCGGTGTTGATGTCGACACCGTGCGAACCGTTGGCGCGCCGGGCAGTCCCGGTCGGGTCGAGGCCGATGATGTTGTTACGGATCAGGAGCCTCGTCGTATAGGCGTCGTAGGTGGCGATGCCCTGGTGCGAGCAACCCGAGACCACGTTGCGGTCCGCCAACGTGGGCAGACCTACGAAGTTGTCGCGCGCCGCCCCCTGCATGACCACACAGCTGGCGCCGCGCTGGACGATGCTCTGTGAGTTCAGAGAGCCGTCGGGGTGCAGCCCGAGCAGGTTGCCCACAACCACGTTGTCGTGGCTCGTCTGGGTGTTCATCCAGATCCCCCGTTGCAACCCGTTGAGCGACAGGCCACGGATCACGTTGTGGTCGGCACCCAGGAAGAACCCGTTCGGCCCCGAGGGACCGGTGCCGACGACCTCGATGAGGATCACGGCGTTGAACGCAAGGGGCGCCGTGTTCACCGATGCGCCCGGCTGAGAGTAACCGTCGAGGGTCACGCCGCCGTTGGCGTTGTTGATGATCGGGTAGTTCGTGGCCGGTGTGATCGTCTTGACCCCGGGACCGGGGATGTTGAAGTTGATGATCACCGGACCCGACGCCCGGTTGGCCTCGGTGATGGCGGCCCGCAGCGTGCACTCGCCGGGGACCGCGGTCTGGCAGATCCCATTGGGCGCGGCGTCGGTGGCGTCGTCGACGGAGTTGACCACGAAGGTGCTGGTCGGTGCCGCGATCCGCTTCAGCCGCGGCTCGCCGGTGCGGGCATCGAGGCCGACCTTGCCCCCGATTGACTGGAAGTCAGCCACGTCGAGGCATCCGTCAGCGTTGAGGTCACCGGCAACGGCGCCACAGGGTGTCCCTGCCGCTCGACTGTCGATCCAACCGCCCACCAGCGCGGTGGCGTCGGAAGCACCCACGGCGCCGTCGCCATTGAGATCGAGGCTCGCCAGCGCGGGTGTGGCGCCGGCGTGGCGCGTCGTGGTCAGTTCCACACCGGGTGACCGGTAGGCGGTGGACCCCGCGCCAACCTGCACGACGGCACGACGCGATCCCGACCCGGCTTCGATGCGGTGCCCGGCCGTGTCCACCAAAGTGAGGTCATCGAGGGTCAGTTCGACCGCACCCTGCCTTTGGGGGGCCAAGGACACCGTCGCCAGGGTCAGCTCGTCTGATCCGTCGACGACGCCGGGTGCCGCGCACTGCCCCGGAGCGCAACTCCAGGCCCCCAGCCAGATGCCGTCGGCGGTTTCGACCGGCCCGATGGCCTGTGCGATCCCGCCGTCGGCCCCGCTACGGGCCGGGACCACCCCGCCGAAGGCGACGGCACCCGGGTTGTAACCGAGATGTGCTTCCCATCCGGCAACGGCGCGCGGCGCATGCACCACGAGGTTGACGGTCAGCGACGAGCCGCTGGCGACGGCGGCCGGCACCCGCAATTCAATCCACGGGCGCTCAACCGGCGACTTGGGTGTGCCGATCACGAGGAGCGAGATCGCGAGCGCGACCACGGCGGGGGCGGCGATGGCGCGGCGCAGTACCTCGCCGCGAACGCGTCGGCCGAACCCAGCCGGAAGTGTGACCCTGTCGGTCGAAACCGTCATGCTGTGTTTGCTCCTCTAGAGGCAGGACCGTGCCAACTACACGGTCCTCCTGCCCACCACTCTTCGTGGTGATGCGACAAGTCTCCTGTCCCGCCCGCACCATCCACAAGGGGCCGAACGGACCATTTCCGCTGGTCGTATGCACCATGGGCACATTGGCCTACGGCGCGATCCGCCCGCCGCTCAGGTGAGCAGGGTCAGGTGAGCCAACTCAGTCGGGGGACATCAGACCACAGCCGCTCCAGCGAGTAGTAGTCGCGCGCTTCCTGCAAGAAGACGTGCACGACGAACGCGCCGTAGTCGAGCAATACCCACCGCAGGTCATCGAAGCCCTCGGTGCGCAGCGGCCGGGGACCGCCGGCCTCGGCCACCTTGACCTCGACCTCCTCGGCGATGGTGCGAACCTGCCGGCTGTTCACGCCGGAGGTGATCACGAAGTAGTCGGTGATGGCCAGCACGTCGCCAACTTCGAGGACCACGGTGTCCTCCCCGTGCTTGGCGTCGGCGGCCAACGCGGCCGCCACCGCCCAGTGGGCGTGCGAATCCGCCGGCGGGGGGTTGGGCGGAGCGAGTGTGCGGGAAGGGAGCAGGTCGGGCTGGTCGTCGAAGGTCACGGCGTCCTCAACGATAGAGGCCCCGTGCCCGAACGCAGTCCATCACCGATTCGGTGATCAGAAACCGAAGTGGGCGGCCGTCCTGGAACCGGGCGCGTACATCGGTGCTCGATACCTCCAGCCGCGGCGAGGCGACCGTTTGCCAGCGCCATCCAGATGGGGCAGGGCTGGACTCCGCACCGGGACGGGTGACCACGACAACTGTGGCCAGATCTCGCACCTCATCCACCCGTTCCCAGGTTGCGATGCCCGCCGCTGCGTCGCTGCCGAGCACCAGGAACAATTCGGCGCCTGGGTGCTGTGTGTGGAGTTGGACCAGCGTGTCGGCGCTGAAGGAAGGCCCACCACGCTTGATCTCCATCGCGCTCGCCTCCAGCCCTTCGATTCCCTCCACGGCAGCCTCGACCAACGCCAAACGGTCCCCGGCCGAGGAGAGCGCCCGGGTCCCCCGCTTCTGCCATGGGTCATTCGCCACCACGAACAGCAACCGATCGAGCGCCAACGAGTGACGCACGTTGATGGCGGTGACGAGATGTCCGATATGGGGAGGATCGAACGTCCCTCCGAACACCCCCAACCGAACGGTCACAACGGGAGCGTAACGACCCTCACGGCGGGCCCGAGCACCCGAATCACCAGAAG
>JANMIX010000150.1:0-1589 GCA_031376015.1 Acidimicrobiia bacterium
CTGCCGGTGTTCATGGGGGCGGTGCTGGCCCTGTCGTTCCTGTTGTTGATGGTGGTCTTCCGCTCGCTACTGGTGCCGCTGAAGGCGGTGATCATGAACCTGCTGTCGGTGGGTGCCGCCTACGGGGTGATCGTGGCCGTGTTCCAACTCGGCTACGGCAACAGCCTTTTGGGCGTGGGCAAGGAGGGTCCGGTCGAGGCGTGGGCGCCGATGATGCTCTTCGCCGTCGTGTTCGGCCTGTCGATGGACTACGAGGTCTTCCTGTTGTCGCGCATCCGCGAGGAGTACGACCGCTCGGGTGACAACGCCACCGCCGTGGCCGACGGTCTCGAGGCAACCGCACGGGTCATCACCGCGGCGGCGGCCATCATGATCTGCGTCTTCTCCAGCTTCATCTTCAACAGCGACTACTCGCTCAAGCTGTTCGGGCTCGGCCTGGCCGTGGCAGTGGCGGTCGATGCCACCATCGTCCGTCTCGTGCTGGTGCCCGCCACCATGGAGTTGCTGGGGGACCGGAACTGGTGGCTGCCGGGATGGCTCGACCGGATTCTGCCGGTGGTGCACGTGGAGGCCACCGACCTCGACCGCGAGCTCGCCGATCTCACCCGCAGCGAGGGTGCGGGCATCAGCGGCGAGTCGTAGCGCCTTCCGGGCGCGGATGGGCCCTCGCGTCGCCGGGCAATACGCTCCAGTCCATGAGCTTCCGCCGATCCCTGCCAGCGGCCGCCGCATCGGGTGCGCTGGCGTGGACGGCGGCGGAGTACGGCCTGCACCGCTTCGCCATGCACGAATTGCGCGGCCGGGGCATGGCCTCGGTCGAGCATCTGAAGCACCACGCCGACGTCACCTACTTCTCCCCGATGTCGAAGAAGCTCCTGTCGGCCGCTGGTTCGGCGGTCGTGGCCTTCCCGGTGGCCGCCTCGCTGCGAGGCCGGCGATGGGCCGGCGCCTACACCGCGGGGTTGCTGTCGATGTACTTCGCGTACGAGGTCGCACATCGCCGGATCCACACTGAGCGGCCCCCGCGCGTCGGTCCAGGGCTTGTGAGAGTCCGTCCGGTTTCGGGGCCCAGTTCGCGTCGAGCGCGAGCGTCGGGCGAATGGTCCAGATCGTGTGGTGGCAGGCACTCTCATCGACCCCCCTCACCGGTGCCACCATCAGTCTTGCGCTTCTGCTCTTCTCGCGCCCGCTTCAAGGCCTCGGCCCGGAACGCTGCCGGCGTCTTGAGACCCAGAGCCCGATGGCGGCGCACGTTGTTGTAGAGCTCCCGCCACTCGCCGATCACGACCTTGGCCTCCAGGATCGAGTCGAACTCCTCGGCGTCGAGGGTCTCCTTGCGCATGTTCGAGTGGAAGCCCTCGATGTAGCCGTTCTGCTGCGGGCTCGCCTTCTCGACGAAGAGGATCGGCACGCCCTGGTCCTCGAGCCAATCCGCCAGCGTCTTCCCGATGAACTCCCGGCCGTTGAGTTCCTAAGCGTTGTCAAGGGTGTCGGGTGCGTTCATGCTGGTGTCGGGACGAGCGGTGTCTTGGAGCGCTCAGCGACTCCTTTCTTGACCCGCTCGTCCCTTCGCGTGGCGCTGGCAACCT
>JANMIX010000153.1:0-5379 GCA_031376015.1 Acidimicrobiia bacterium
GGATCCGGGGGTCGAGCACGGCGTAGAGCACGTCGACCAGGAGGTTCACGGCGATGTAGCCGACGGCCACGATGGCCACGAGGCTCTGGAGGGCGACGTACTGGCGGGCGAAGACGGCCTGGGAGATCAACAGGCCCATGCCGGGGATGTTGAAGATCACCTCGATGACGACGGCGCCGCCGATGAGGGTGCCGACGTTGAGGCCGGCCGCGGTCAGCAGGGTGAGGCTCGAGGGTCGCAGGGCGTGGCGCCAGAGCACCCGGGACGAACTCAGGCCCTTGGCCTTGGCCATCGTCACGAAATCCTCCTGCAGCGTCGAGATCATGTCGCTGCGTAGCAGGCGCATGTAGATGGCCACCTGTCCGGCGGCAAGGCTCACGGCCGGCAGGAGGAGGTTCTGGAAGGTGCCGCCGAGGCCCTCGAGGTTGCGGTCGTAGATGGCCGGGAGCACGTCCGCCTTGACCCCCAGCCAGTACGACAGCATCAGGGCCAGCACGAAGCTGGGCACCGACAGCAGCGCGAACGCCGTGGAGTTGACCGACTTGTCGAGCCGCGAGCCTGCTCGATAGGCGGTGAGGACCCCCAAGGGAATGGCGAAGAGCAGCGCCAGGATCTGAGCGAACAGCATCAGCTGCAGGGACTTCGGGAGTGCCCGGGTGACGGCGTCGGCGACCGGCCGCTTGCTCGTGGGCCCCTCGTAGTAGCTGCCCAGATCGCCGTGTGCGAAGTCGTCGAGCCAACTTCCGTAGCGCTGCAGCAGAGGCCGGTCGAGACGCAGCTCGTGCTCGATCCCCTGCTTGTACTCCTCGGTGCTGAACGGCGCGATCGCATCGACGGTGCGACCGGGCACGAACGTGGTGAGCAACGCGGTAAAAAAGGTCACTATTACGAGCACCGCGGCCAGGCGCGCGAAGCGCCGCACCAGGAACACTCAGTGCATCCGTTCCCGGTGCGGCCCGCTCGCAGCCGTACTCACTTGGCCAGGTACATCCCGAGCACGGGGTGGCCCGTCGAGAGACTGGTCCAGGCGTCGCCGCCCCCGTCCGGCAGGCCCGGGCCCATGATGCCCTTCACGTTCGGCGCGGTGCCGATGACCCACAGATCCCAGCTCTTCCAGATGTTGTACGCCTGCTTGGCGAACTGGCGGGAGACGTTCTCGTAGATGGTCTTGCGAGCATCCGCGTCGAGGGCCACCCGACCCTCGCCCAGCAGCTTGTCGAGCGGGGCGTCCTTGAGCTTGCCGAAGTTCACCGGCGAGCCGGAGTGCCACCACACGTACTGGGTGTCGGGATCGCCACCTGGGTGGTTGCGCCAGTCCAGCGCGTTGTAGTCACCCTTCAGGGCGAGGTTGATGAGCTGCGCCTGATCGGTCTGCGACAGCGACACCGAGATGCCGGCGTCCTTCATCATCTGGGCGAAGATCTGGTTGGCGTTGATCGTCGACTGTGATGTGGTGGACTTCACCGAGAAGGCGAGGTCCTTCCCGGTCGCCTGCTTGTACTTGGCGGCGTGCTCCTTCGCCTTGGTCAGGTCGAAGGTGGGGAAGCCCGTGTCGGCCAGGTTGCCCACGTTGCCCGGCCCGAACGGCCCGTTGGCGATCGTGGGGATCCCGTTCTCCTGGAGCGTGTTGTACTTCTTGGCGTCGAAGGCATACGCCACGGCCAGCCGGGCGTCGAGATTGTCGAAGGGATCCTTGGACGTGTTGAGCATCCAGTAGTTGGTCTCGGCGAACTTGTCGGACTCGAGCACCTCAACCGTCTTGGCGTTGGACAGGTCTCGCAGCTTGCCGATGGTCTCGGCGTTGTCGGTAGCCATCGCCTGGATCTGGCCGCTCTGCAATGCGTTGAGGCGCTGGTCGGGGTCGGGGATCGGCCGGTACTCGATCGAGTCGAGGTAGGGCAGGGCGTTGCCCGCCGAATCCTTCTGCCAGTAGTTCGGGTTCTTCACGGCGCTCAGGTGATCGTTGGTGACCCATTCCTTGAGCTTGAACGGGCCGGTACCGATCATGTTGGTGCCGCAGGTCTTGTCGTCGTCGAGTTGCGCCTGCGCCATGATCCCGATGCGCCCGGAGCCGAAGAGGTAGGCGGGCAGAGCCGGCCACGGCGTGTTGGTGGTGACCTTCACGGTGAGCTTGTCGACCACCGTGACGTCCTTGATGTTGAGGAACACGAACACGAACAGCGCCGGGTGCCGGTGCTGGGTGTACTTGCCTCGGTAGGCGTCGAGGTTGTTCTTCACGACGGTGGCATCCAGTGCCGTGCCGTCGTGGAACTTCACTCCGTCCCGCAGCGTGATGGTCCAGTCGTCGAAGGTGGCGTTGGGGGTAATGGACTTGGCCAGATAGGGCTTGTACTCACCCTTGGCGTTGGGGGCAGCCAGCGTGTCGTAGAGGGTCCGGGCGACCTGAATGCCGGAGAACGCCAGTTGCGCCTCCGCGAGGCAGAAGCCGCCGGTGGTCTCGGCCTCGAGCCCGTAGGCGATGGTGCCGCCGTTGACTCCGGCGGTGCCGCCGGCCACGCCGGTGTCGGTCTTCTTGGAGGAACCACCGCACGCGCCGACCAGTAGTGCCAGTGCGAATGAGATCGCCGCCGCTCGACGGATCGTCGGACGTGACATCGCCTGCGTCATCTTCCCCCCGGAATCTCCGGCGCCTGCACGATGCCGGCAACCGGCGCGGGAACCTATGGCGAGCCAGTTGCGCTGTCAACGACCATCGGCCCGGCTTGGACCGATTTGGCACCCTTCGTGGAGTTCTCGGCGCCCCTCAGGCGGCCACGACGGGTAGCCAGGGGGCCAGGACCGCGTCGCATTCCTGCGGGATGTCCCGCTCCAGCACCAGGGCGCGGGCCGCATCGGCGGCGGCCCGGGCGACGAGGGTCACCTCGTCACGGTGGGTCTCGTCCATGCCCGCTCGCTGGGCCGCGCTCACCACTGCCTCGGCGGCACGATGGGCGGCCATGGCGGCATGGCGGGTGCAGTGGTGGGCCTTGAGCGCGGCGCCGACCGACATGCTGGCTCGCCACCAGGCCACTTCACCTTCGGGGGTGTCGGTGTGGTGCCGGAGGGTCGCCGCGAGACTCAGGATCTCCTCGCCGTCGAGCCGGCGAAGCCGCTGCACGAGTTGCTGCGCTTCCATGCCGAATCCCATCGGCAGGCGAGGCCGGGACGTGAACGATTGCCCTGCGAGGTTGGTCGAAGCTCAGGGACGGGAGCCCACGACCACCGTGTTGCGGTAGAAGGTGGCGACGCTGAGGACCGCGGCGGCGTACTCGTCGCTGTGGTTGTAGGAGAAGTAACCCCGGGTCAGGTCCTCGTCGGAGGCCATGGGCCCTCCGGCGCATTCGTAGTAGCCGGCGGCCAGAGCGGCGTCGTAGACGTTGTCGGGATCCATGATCCCGTCGTGGTTCCCATCCGACGCCCACCGCTGCCAGGTCTGGGGAATGAACTGCATGGGACCGACGGCGCGGTCGTGGGCGGTGTCGCCGTCGAGCACCCCCTTGTCGGTGTCGGGAATCTGGGCGGTGTCGTTGGAGCCGTCGAGGGGGATCCCCACGATGCGGGGCAATGCGTCGCCGTTGCCCATCAGGCGCGAGCCCCGGAACCGCCCGTGGTTGCTCTCGATCTTTCCGATGCCGGCCAGCGCCCACCACTGCAGTCCGCAGCCGGGCCTGGTGCGGCGGATCTCGGCGGCCGCGCGCCAGTAGGCGTCGAGCGCCAGCAGCGTCATGTCGGTGCCCAGCACCTCGCCCTGGGCCCGGGCCTGGTCGAGCACCGCCCGGTGCACCGTGAGCTGGGAGTTCAACTCGGCCGCCATCGCGATCGCGACGTGACGCTCGGTGTTCACGACCGCAGCACGTTGGCGGATGGTGCCCCGCTCGGCGCCTTGCCGGGCCAGGCTGTCGTCCACCAGCGAGAGGGATCCGTCCAGTCGATCCAGCTCCGCGACACGTTGGGTGCTGACACTGGCCGCGAAACCGGCACCGATGGCACGGATGGTCTCGAGTTCGACGTCGGTGTTGTTCTCGGGCAGGTCGCCTCGCATGTAGCTCGACAGGGCCAGAGTGCGCAGCACGGAGCGCGCCTTCGCTCGGGCCACCATCAGCTGCTTGCGGACCTTGGTGCTGGCAGAGATCTGCCGGCCCAGTGCGCGGTCCCGGTCGCCGAGGGAGGCCAGTTCCGTTGTCCCCCCGGCGATGATGTCGTTCTGCGCGTCGCGCTCGGCCTGGACCGCGTCGTACACGGCGGCTGCGGCTCGGAAGGCCTCTCCGTCCACCCCGACGCCGGCCAGTTCCGGGCTGATGTGGGCGGGCGGGTCGACCATGAGCGGACGCCCGCGCCCGATCTTGGGGGGGCCCGGCGGCGCCGCCGTCGTAGCCGGAGGGGGCGCGCTCCATGCGGGTACCGCCATGCTGAGTACGCCGGCGACGCCGGCCAGCACCGCAAGGGCGCGCCGGCGGCCGCCCCTACGGCGGGGCGGTGGTGCGGAGGCGCGGCGGGGAAGGGACTCAGGCAAGAGAGATCGATTCAGGTTCGGCATCTCGAGAGCGGACCTTGAGCTCGAACCCGGGATTCTTGCCGATCCGCACCCCCTGAGGGAAGAGTGGAGACATGTCCGATCGAGTGACCGTGCAGATCGACGACGGTGTCGCCGACGTCCGCCTCAACCGTCCCGACAAACTCAACGCGGTGGACGGCGCCATGTTCAAGGCGCTGGTGAGCACCGGCGAGCGACTCTCCGAGGACCGCCGAGTGCGCTGCGTGGTGCTCTCCGGCGAGGGGAGGGGCTTCTGCGCCGGCCTCGACCTGGAGTCGTTCCAGGTGATGGCCGGGGCCGAGAAGCCCGAGAGCGACGTCACCGTCCAGGCCGTGCGCCGCTCGGAGCGCATCACCAACGGGGCTCAGCAGGCCGCCTTCACCTGGCACCAACTGGAGGTTCCGGTCATCGCCGCCGTCCACGGCCCGGCCCTGGGCGCGGGGTTCCAGATCGCCGTCGCCTGTGACCTGCGCATCGTGGCGCCCGACGCCAAGCTGTCGGCGCTCGAGATCCGCTGGGGCCTTGTCCCGGACATGACGGGAACCCAGCTGCTGGGGCGCATCGTGGGCCATGACGTGGCCAAGCTCCTGGTGTTCACCGGCCGCATGGTCTCGGGCGAGGAGGCAGTGCGGATCGGGTTGGCGACGCAGGTGGCCGAGGACCCGCGGGCGGAGGCGTTGGCGCTGGCTCGCGAGATCGCCGGCAAGAGCCCCCACGCCATCCGTGGGGCCAAGCGACTGCTCAACATGGCGGGCGAGGTGTCGCTGGCCGAGGGGTTCAAGGCCGAGGAGGCCACCATGGCATCGCTCATCGGGAGCCCCAACAACGTGGAGGCCGTCAACGCC
>JANMIX010000167.1:0-3238 GCA_031376015.1 Acidimicrobiia bacterium
CCACGACCAGGTGGTGGGCGCACTCGACGGGTTCCTGGCCGGCGGGGACACCGGTGCTCGGCCGGAACGGAGCGCTCCTGTCGAGGCACCCCTGGCAGATGTGGTGCGCGAACGCGACGCCGAACAGGCACACGTCGCCATCGCCTGGCCCGCCTTCCCGGCCGGCGATCCCGATCGGTATCCCTTGGCCGTGGCCAACCAGATCCTCGGGGGCGGCGCGGCGAGCCGCCTTTTCCAGGAGATCCGTGAGGAACGCGGTTTGGCCTACAGCGTGTGGTCGGCACCGAGCCTCTACGCCGACTGCGGTGTGCTCAGCATGTACGCAGGCACCTCGCCGGACCGGCTGGGCGAGGTGCTCACCCTCGTCGACGACATCGTGGCCGGAGTCCTCGCCGGCGGTGTCACCGAGCGCGAGTTGGAGGTGGCCATCGGCTACCTCGCCGGATCCACGGAACTGGCGTTGGAGGACAGCGCCAGCCGCATGGCCCGCCTCGGTCGCAGCGAGCTGAGCACCGCCGAACTGCTCGACATCGACGAGCAGTTGGCACGCCTGGCCAAGGTCACCCGCCCCCAGGTGGATGAGGTGTTGCACCGTGTGCTCGAAGGGGCCCGTACCCGAGTCGTCGTGGGGCCCTTCAGCGAGTTGCCCTGAGCCGAATAGGGTCCACGCCATGGTGAAGATCGGCGTGTTCGGAGCGGGTGGGAAGATGGGCGCCACGGTGTGCGCCGCGGTCGCGGCCGACCCCGACCTGAAGTTGGTGGCGGCGGTGGACCCCAACGGCGAAGGAGGCTCCGTCGAGGGTCTCGCGATCTCCGCCGATCCGCAGGCGATGCTCGACGCCGGGGCCGAGGTGGTTATCGACTTCACGGTGGCGGCGGGGGCCCGAGCGAACCTGCCGTGGGCGGCGGCGTCGGGTCTGCACGCCGTCGTGGGCACCACCGGGTTGTCACTCGAGGAACTGGGCGGCTTCGGCACGGCCTTCGAGCAGGCCGGGCGCTCGTTGTTCTTCGCCCCCAACTTCGCCATCGGCGCGGTGCTGGCCGTGCGGTTCGCCGAGTTGGCCGCGCCCTTCTTCGAGACGGCCGAGATCATCGAACTGCACCATGACGCCAAGCGCGACGCGCCGTCGGGGACGGCGCTGCACACCGCCGAGCGCATGGCGGCGGCCTCGGCCGAGTGGGCGCCGGATCCCACCGAGCACGTGCTCTCCGAAGGGGCCCGCGGCAGCATGGGTCCCGCGGGCATCCGCATCCATTCTGTTCGGATGCGGGGGATGGTGGCGCATGAGGAGATCCTCCTGGGCACCACCGGCCAGACCCTCACCATCCGCCACGACAGCTACGACCGCACCAGCTTCATGCCCGGTGTGGTGCTGGCCGCCAAGCGGGTGTCGGGCCTCACCCCCGGTCTCACCGTCGGCCTCGACGCCCTGCTCGACCTCTAGGCCCACGGTCACGTACCGGGTGGGGCTTTCGCCGCGGGTGCGAGCCGGCGGTGCGGGCCGGGTGCGGAGGTCGAGCCGGGTTTCTGCCGGCTTCTCCGCGACAACGGCGCCGCGGGCCGAGCTCAGGAAACGGGGCGGCGGGCCACCATGGTCGCCCGAGCCTGATCCCGGGGGCGCACGACCAGTTGATCGATGTCCACGTGGCTCGGACGGGTTGCCACCCACGCCACGCAGTCGGCGATGTCCTCGGCGGTCAGGGGCGTGACGCCTTCGTAGACCTTGGCGGCCCGTTCGGTGTCGCCCTCGAAGCGCACGAGGGAGAAGTCGGTGTGCACCATGCCCGGATCGATCTCCGACACCCGCACCGGCTGGCCGAGCAATTCCATACGCAGCACGTCCATCACGGCCCGGATGGCGTGCTTGGCCGCGTTGTACCCGGCGCCGCCCGGGTAGGGCTCGATGCCGGCGATGGAACCGATGGTGATCACATGCCCGTCACCGGAGGCCAGCAACGCCGGCAGGAGGGCCCTGGTCATGCGGGCGACACCGAGCACGTTGGCGTCGAACATCCACCGCCACTTCTCCTCGTCGAACTCTGCCACCGGCTCGAGGCCCCAGGCGCCGCCGGCGTTGTTGACCAGCACCCGGCAGTCCGGCACCGTGGCGGCAAAGGCGTCCACCGATGCCGTGTCGGTCACATCGAGGACGGTCACGGCGGCGGCGGCACCGCTGGCCCTCACCGCCACGGCCACCTCTTCCAGCCGGTCGAGGCGCCGGGCGCCCAGCACGAGATCGAACCCCTCCGCCCCTAGGCGCACGGCCGTGGCTGCGCCGATCCCGGCGGACGCGCCGGTCACCACCGCCGTGGGGCGCCGGCCGGTCACTGGCTCGTCCCATCGTCGCCGGAGGCCTCGGTGCTGTCGCCGCTCGCGCGGTCCCCGTCCGGAGTGTTCCCGCTCGCGGCGTCCAGTTCCTGTTCCAGTTCGAGTAGTTCGAGGATCTCGCCCTTCCCCTTGCGTCGCTCCAGCAGCAGCACCAGCGCCACCGTGCCCACCGAAAGTGCGAGCAGGGGCCAGCGGTAGTGCCCGAAGAAGTCGAGCACCGACGAGATGGGGTCGGCAAAGACGTCACCCACCACCCGCAGGAGGTAGAGCCGGCCAATGGTGCCGGTCACATTGAGCACGATGAAGGCGGGCAACGGCATGCCCGAGGCACCGGCGAAGAGGCAGATGATGTTGTTCGGAGCAAGGAAGACCAGCGGGTAGGACGCCTTGGTGAAGCCCTTCTCCCAGACCCGGACCTGTTCGCCGAAGAAGCTGCTCTGGCGTTCGATCCACTGGATGGCCCGGTCGCCGTAGTTGAGGCCCAACAGGAAGAAGAGGGGGTCGCTGAGGAGGAGACGGAGCGTCCCGACCACGTAGTACGAGACCGGATCGAGCTGGTTGGTCACCAGCAGCACGATCCGGTTGCGGGCGTTGAGGGCCAGCAGCGCCAGGGGGTGATCTCGGGCCCAGGTGGTGGTGAGCGCGTCGCCGACATAGGCGGCGATGACCAGGCAGATGATGGGCGTGATCAGCAGCGCCGCCGTTCGGCGGTTGGGCTGTGGGCGCGCGGAAGAGGTCTCGCCGGTCAAGGCTCGTGATTCTTCCACTACCGTCGACCCCGACGAGTCCATGCCCGAGGGGGATATCGATGCAAGGTCTGATGCAGGACGTTCCACTCACGCTGCCGCACTTCTTCAGCCGCGCCGAGAAGCTGTACCCGGAGAACGAGATCGTCACCGCCACCGGCAC
>JANMIX010000183.1:0-5263 GCA_031376015.1 Acidimicrobiia bacterium
CCCTGCCGATCGCCCGCGACCTGTCGGCCATCGGTGTCCGGGTCAACACCGTGGCGCCGGGTCTGATCGACACCCCGATGACCGCGCCGATGAAGTCCATGCCCGAACTGCTCGAGGACGAGATCGGCAAGGGGGTGCTGAGCCGGATGGGTACGCCCGAGGAGGTGGCTGCGGCGGCGCTGTTCCTGTCGAGTGAGGCATCGGCGTTCACCACCGGATCCGTGCTCGTCGTCGACGGCGGCTACCTCGCGCGGTAGAGGGACGAACCGATGACGAACGAGATTCGAATCGATGACCTGGCGACCCCGGTGCTCACCGATGTGCAGCAGATGGGCCTCGTCTACGGCGAGTCGAAGCGCCCGGAGCTGTCGGTCGACGCCGTCTGCGTCGCCGCCATCGTTCGCACCGGGCTCGATGACTTCGGGCCGGACGACTTCCGCGACCGGCTCGGCGCGCAACTGGCCGAGATGGACGCCGATGAGGAGCGAACGGGCCTCGGTCAGCTGTTGTTCTTCGGGGATTGCGTCCGCAGCGCGGCGAACCGGCTGCTGATCCACGACCTGCTGGTCCGCCATCCTGAGATCCGCGACACAGAGATCGAGCGGCCGGTCGTCGTGATTGGGCTCCCACGCTCGGGTACCACGAATCTGGTCAATCTCCTTGCGGCAGATTCACGGTTCCGGTCGATGCCCCTCTGGGAGTCCTACGAGCCGGTACCGAATCCGAACGAACCCACGGAGGTCGACGGCATCGACCCTCGCTGGAGTCGTTGCCAGCAGGCGTGGGAGGCGATGCGCACGGGTGCGCCGCTGGTGGCGGCGATGCATCCGATGGAGCCCGATCACGTGCATGAGGAGAACGAGCTGATGGCTCCGGACTTCTCCAACTACAACATCGAATGGGTGGCCCGCGCCCCCGTCTGGCGTGACTACTACCTGGCCCACGACCAGTCGCCCCACTACGGGTACATGAAGCAGGTGCTGCAGATCCTGCAGTGGTACCGGCCCCGCGACCGGTGGGTGCTCAAGTCGCCTCAACACCTCGAACAGCTCGGACCCCTGCTGGCGACGTTCCCCGATGCCACGGTCGTCGTCACCCATCGCGACCCCGTGGCGGTCGTGCAGTCGACCGCCACCATGGTCTGTTACGGCGCTCGCACCTCGTACCGGTCCACCCGACCGGAGTGGTACCGGGACTACTGGACCGACCGGATCGGACGCCTCCTCGATGCATCCTTGCGCGACCGCCACCTCCTGCCCGAGCACCGCACGGTCGACGTGTTCTTCGACGAGTACATGGACGACGAGCTGGGCACTCTGCAGCGGGTCTACGACGCGGCTGGCATCGAGCTGACGGATCAGGCCCGCGCCGAGATCGAGGCCTACCGGGCCGTGCACCCCCGCGGGAAGGAGGGCCGGGTCATCTACGACCTACGCCGCGACTTCTCCATCACACCCGAGGAGGTTCGGTCGCGTTTCGACGCCTATATGGACCGCTTCCCCGTCCGGATCGAGGTCCGATGAACATCCAGGAACAGGTCGACCAACTCATCGACACCCGTCCCGGCAGGGAACTCCTCACGGCGGTCTACGACGACCCGGCCCATCCGGTGGTCGATGGCCTTCTGTACCGGTCCGGCGGCAACACCGCCGCCTACCTGGTACTCACCGACACCGGCCGCGTGATCGTCAACACCGGTATGGGCTATGAGGCGCCACACCACAAGCGCGTATTCGACGCCATCCGCCCCGGCCCGACGCACTACATCATCACGACCCAGGCGCATGTCGACCACCTGGGAGGCGTCGATCTGTTCCGTGAGCCGGGTACGACCTACATCGCCCAGGCCAACAACCCCGCGTGCCAGGCCGACGACAAGCGCATCCAAGGCCTGCGCATGCGCACCGCGGGGATCTGGTTCGACATGTTGGGCACCGATGCCAGGCGTATCCACGAGGAGAACCCCGGCGTGCCGATGAACCAAGCGGTGCCGACCCCCGACATCCTCTTCCGGGATCGCTTGGCCCTCACCGTGGATGGTCTGCGCATCGAACTGCTCGCGGCGGTGGGCGAGACGACCGACTGTTGCGTGGTGTGGCTGCCCGAGCATCGCGTCGCGCTCGTGAGCAACCTGTTCGGCCCGTTGTTCCCGCACTTCCCGAACCTCAACACCATCCGCGGTGACAAGTACCGCTTCGTCGAACCGCAGCTCGCCACCAACCGCATGGTCCGCGAGCTGCGTCCCGACGTGCTCGTCACCGGCCGGCACGACCCGATCGTGGGAGCGGACCTGATCGAGGCATCGCTCGAGCGGCTCCACGACGCGGTCACCTACGTGCACGACCGGGCCCTCGACGGGTTCAACGCCGGTGTCGACGTGTGGACCCTGATGCGCGAGATCCATCTCCCCCCGGGGCTTCGGGTCGGCCAGGGTTACGGCAAGGTCTCCTGGGCGGTGCGCACGCTCTGGGAGCAGTACGTCGGCTGGTTCAAGCTGCACTCGACCGCCGAGCTCTACCCCGATCCCTCCCCGGCCGCGCTGGCCGAGCTGATCGAGATCGCGGGCGTCGAGGCGACCCTGGATCGCGCCGAAGCAGCACTGGCGCGGGGCGACGCGGTCGTGGCCATCCGTCTCGGTGAAGCCGTGGAAGCGATCGCCCCCGGGGATCCTCGGTTGCGGGCGGTGATGGCGGGGGCTCATCGCTACCTCCTCGACCACGGCGGCGATGTCAGCTTCTGGGAGCACGGCTGGCTCCGGACCCAACTCGCTCGTTGGGCACCCGTCGAGCAGTCCACGGAGTGATCCTCGAGGAACGCCGAGGACCGTTTCGGGCATTCGGGACCACCCGCAGGATCTACGACGCGACGACCGCGGGGTGTGGCATTCTCCCCGGCGAGAGCACGACCCTGACCGAAGGGAGTCAAGAATGAAGCACACCTACGCACACCGGAAGTTTGCAGCCGCCGGGTTGGCAGTTGCCGTTCTCCTGCTCGGCGCGTCATCGGCGGCGGCCGACCCGAGCGGGTCGAAGAAGAGCTTCACATTTCCCGCCTCATGCTCGAACGGGGGACAGGCCAGCGATCTTCAGGTCGTGGTGAACAACGCCAACGGCCAAGGTCAGGGCACGGGCAACAACCCGAAAGGCCAAGCGACCTTCGCGCCGGCGCACGTGACCGGCAGCAACCTGATCTTCCACCCGACCAAGTTCAACTTGACGTTCACCTTCGCCCCGGGCGACGGCAGCGGACCCTACGTTGACACGCTCACGGCGTCGAAGCCCAACGGGAACACGTCTACGAGTTGCAGCATCGATTTCACGACCCCTCCTGCTCCCAACGGCGACACCTTCAGCCTCAAGGGCACGGTCCTCGGTTTCTTATCGTAGACATCACGCAGGTCCTCGTTCGGCGAAGGGTTCGAGGCGCGTCGACGTGGCCCTCGGTAGTCTCTCGTCGCACCGCTCGGACAGAGAGTTGGAGGCTTCATGGCTGACACGACCTCGTCACCGCCGGAACCGGCTGTTCTCGGATCGCCGCCCTCCGGGTCGTTCGACGGGTTGACCGGCGTGGACATCGGGCTACTCGTCCTCCGCTTCGTCATCGGCATCATCTTGCTCGGACACGGACTGCAGAAGTTGGGCTGGTTCGAGGGTGGCGGTTACCCCCACGACATGGGCACACAGGCGGAATTCCTGAAGCTGTTCGGCTACTCATCGACGTCGCTGCTCAGTTGGATGCTGGTGCTGACCGAGGTCGGAGCGGGCCTGTCGTTGCTGCTCGGAGCGTTGACGCCTCTGGGAGCGGCGGGAGGCGCCGGCATCATGTTCCAGGCGGTCGCCGGATATCAGTGGAGCGGTGGTCTGTTCGGTGACAGCGCCGGCGCGGTTGGCTACGAGTTCGCCTTGGTGTTCTTCGCCGCCGCGATTGCCCTCGGCTTCACCGGACCGGGTCATCTCTCGGTCGACCAAGTTCTGGGTTGGCGCCTGTCGGGCATCCGATGGGGCCTCGCGGCGTTGGCACTGGCGGTAGTGGTGGGTCTCGTCGTGTTGGTCGGATTCGGCGTTGGTCTCGGCGGCACCCCCGCCCCGCCGGCCGGTCCGTGAGGAGCGCCTCCGGTCCATCGCCGCCTCAGGCGCTGCGGGTGGCGTAGCTGAGCGAATACACGGCCCGCCGTAGGGCGAGGATCTCGTCGTCGTCGGGGAGTTCCACACCGGGCGGCACGTTGGTGGGATCGAAGATCAACTTCTCCCCGCCGGGGTCGAGGGCGGTTACCTCGAGCCGTCCCGCCACACGGGTCGGCCGTTCGGGCCAGACGGCGGTGGGGTCGCCAGTGGGGTCGCCCGGCTCGCCGAGTTGCACGACCAAGTCGAAGGTGGCGGCCCCGCGGCCGGCGCGCTCCGCCAACTCGGCCGCCAGGTAATCGTCGCCCAACGCGCCGGCAGAGTCGGCGTCCACCACTTGAGTTCCCGCGGTGGGTACGAAGGAGAAGCGGAACGGGTGACGCTCGCCGGAGTTGTCGACGAACAAGAACGTGTGGAGGCTTCGGTAGGCGAGGGTCGCGTAGCTGAGGGGCACCGGAGCGGTGAGCGCGTAGGAGATGGCCGGCAGCGCTTCGGGGTGCGCCTCCAGGAAGGCACCCATGACCGCCGGGTCGGGGGCACCGGTGGCGGGGTCGGGCGAGCGAGCCATGAGCAGTTCGATGAAGGCGTCACCGTCGCGCACGACGAACGCGGGAGAGGAAACCGCGACGAGGTCGTGGCGAACCTCGCCTGCACGCAGCTTCACCGCCAGACCCCGGGCGCTGGGCAGCGGATCGGGCGCGGCGGGATCCCCACCCGGATGCGAGAATCGCAGGGTCGCCGGTGTGCTGCCGCTCAGCAGGTGCTGAGTCGTGGTGAATCCGTCCAGCTCGCCACTGGCGTGGAACACGCCGATCGCGGTCGTGCCCTTGGCGTGCAACGCGCGGTGCTGCGGTGAGCTGGTCGGGGCCGCTCTCAGGATGTCGTGGATCCTGGCGGCAACATCGTCGAGATCGGAGCGCATCGCCGGACAGTAACCGTGCGCCCACTGTGTTGACGCGGGGATCGGCGACACAGGTCGACGGGTCCGCCGACCCGCAGGGGATCAGCCCGCGGTGCGGAGATTGCGCAGCGTCGGTGTGGCCAACAACAGCACGGCCAGTTGCGCCGCGGCGGCGGTGAAGAAGGGCAGCCGCAGGCTCCACGCCTCGGCCAGGAAACCGCCGGCCATGGCGCCGAGCGGC
>JANMIX010000187.1:0-6938 GCA_031376015.1 Acidimicrobiia bacterium
CCACCCGGAGGGCAAGAACGCAACCAAGATCAACGACCTGCAGATCCCGGTCTTCCTCGCCGCTGGGGTGGTGGGTCTGATCGTGACGGTGCTCATCGTCTACGTCCTCATCACCGGGTCACGCCGGGCCCGCCACGACGGCGAGGCCGATCCCGCGCAGGTGCACGGCAACTTCAAGGCCGAGATCGGCTGGACCGTTCTCCCCTTCATCATCCTGGTGGCGGTCGCCTTCCCCACGGTGAAGACCATCCTCGACATCTCGCATCAGCCCAAGAACGCCATCTCCATCGACGTCTACGGCCACCAGTGGTGGTGGTCGTACGAGTACCACCTCAACGGCGACGAGACGGCCCCGCCCGACATCGTCACGGCGAACGAATTGGTGATCCCCGTGGGGGTCCCCGTGCACCTGCGGATCCAGTCCCGCGACGTGATCCACTCCTTCTGGATCCCCAAACTCAACGGCACCCGCGACGCGGTGCCGGGCCGGGTGCAGTCACTCGAGGTGCAGGGCGACGTCATCGGCGAGTTCGACGGCCAGTGCAAGGAGTTCTGCGGGCTGAGCCACGCCAACATGCGGGCGCGCGCTCGGGTGCTCTCGGCCGAGGATTACGCCAAGTGGCAGGCCGACAACATCAAGAAGGCTGCCGTCCCCACCGCCGGGACCCCCGCCGCTGCCGGCTTGGCCACTTTCCAAGCCAAGTGCGCCAGTTGCCACCAGATCGACGGCGTCAACGAGGTCGAGGGCAAGGCGGCGCTGGTCGCGGCGCACGCCCCCAACCTGACGCACCTCATGGGCCGCAAGGTGTTCGCCTCAGCCCAGTTCCCGCTGTGGATCCCCAACGCCGACGGCAAGTTGGAGTTCAACTGAGCGCAACTGGAAGCCTGGCTGCGCGATCCGCCCGGCATGCTGCCCATGGCGCCGAAGGAACGCCGGGGGATGCCGAACCTGGCGCTCACCGAAAGCGAGATCGACAACCTCGTCGCCTACCTGACCACCCTCGGTCCACTCCCCGCCAACGCCATTGATCCGAACCAGGGAAGCTGAACATGGCCATCGTTGAAGCCCCCCAACCATTGGCCTTGCCCTCCGGGCAGGGCAGCGTCAGCCGCAACCCCCTCGGCGTCTTCGCCCGTCCTGACGGCAGCGCCAAGGGCTGGCGTTCCTGGCTCACCTCGGTCGACCACAAACGCGTCGGCATCATGTACGGCTGCTCGGCCATCTTCTTCTTCCTCATCGGTGGCATCGAAGCCCTGCTGATCCGGCTGCAACTGGCCCACCCCGACGGCACGGTGCTGAACGCCCAGCAGTACAACCAGGTGTTCACGATGCACGGCGTCACCATGATCTTCCTGGTGGTCATGCCGCTCGGAGCGGCCTTCATGAACTACATGATGCCGTTGCAAATCGGCGCCCGTGACGTGGTGTTCCCGCGCCTCAATGCCTTCAGCTTCTGGTGCTTCCTCTTCGGCGGCTTGTTCCTGAACTCGTCGTGGTTCCTGGGTGGCGCTCCCGACGGCGGGTGGTTCGCCTACGCCCCCAATACGAGCCTGCTGTTCTCGTCCAGCCACGGCATGGACTTCTACGCCCTGGGCCTGCAGATCACCGGTATCGCC
Source organism: Acidimicrobiia bacterium (assembly GCA_031376015.1). GTDB lineage: Bacteria > Actinomycetota > Acidimicrobiia > Acidimicrobiales > JACDCH01 > JANMIX01. The sequence continues at coordinate 1,618 of JANMIX010000187.1, forward strand.
TCGCTGGTCGGCGCCATCAACCTGGTCGTCACCGTGGTGAACCTGCGGGCCCCGGGCATGTCGCTGTTCAAGATGCCGGTGTTCACCTGGATGGGTTTCGTCACCCAGTTGCTGCTGGTGGTCGCCAGCCCGGTGATCTCGGTGGCCCTGTTCCTGCTCACCTTCGACCGCACCTTCGGGTCGCACTTCTTCGACGCGGTGAGCGGTGGAGATCCGCTGCTGTGGCAGCACCTGTTCTGGTTGTTCGGGCACCCCGAGGTGTACATCCTCGTCTTGCCCGCCTTCGGGATCATCTCCGAGATCATCCCGGTGTTCTCCCGCAAGCCGATCTTCGGCTACCCGTTCATGGTGTTCTCGGGTATCGCCATCGGCTTCATGGGCTGGGGTGTGTGGGCACACCACATGTTCGCCTCCGGCGTGGGGCCCGTGTCGGTGGCCGCCTTCTCGGTGTCGACCATGTTCATCGCATAGACCACGGGCGGGAAGATCCTGAACTGGGTGGCCACCATGTTCGGTGGCAAGTTGACCTTCAGCACCGCCATGAAGTTCTCGATCGGCCTGGTGGCCATGTTCACCATCGGGGGCCTGTCGGGCGTCACCCACGCGGTGTCGCCCTCGGATCTCCAGCAGACCGACACGTACTACATCGTCGCCCACTTCCACTACGTCATCTTCGGCGGGGCGCTGCTGGGCTTCTTCGGTGGCATGTACTTCTGGTGGCCGAAGGTCTTCGGCTACAAGCTCGACGAGCGCCTCGGCTCCGCCCATTTCTGGATCATCCTCCTGGGGATGAACCTCACCTTCGGACCCATGCACATCCTGGGCCTGCAGGGTGAGCCTCGCCGGACCTACACCTACAAGGACGGGTACGGCCTCAACTTCTGGAACATGGTCGCCACCATCGGCTCCTTCACCATCGCCTTGGCCGTGCTCATCTTTCTGTGGAACGTGCTCAAGTCGTGGCGTGCCTTCCGGGCCAGCAACGAGGTCTGCGAAGCCGACCCGTGGGACGCACGCAGCCTCGAGTGGATGGTGCCCAGCCCGACCCCGCACCACAACTTCGACGAGATCCCCGTGATTTCCCATCTCGACGAGTTCTGGCACCGCAAGTACGGCGAGGACGAGACCGGCCGCCCGGTGCGCATCGCCGCCACCGAGGACGTCGTGCAGAAGGGCGACGCCCATCCGCACCTGCCGTCGCACTCCTACTGGCCGATTGTGCTGGCCGCCGGCCTGCCCTTCCTGGGTTACGGCGTGATCTTCAACTTGGGCTTCGCCGCCCTGGGTGGCGTGATGGTGGGCGTGGCCGCGTTCGGTTGGGGTCTGGAGCCGTCCTATGACCCCGAGCAGCCGCACGACAGCCACGACCCTGACCACGCCGGCGACGGCCACGACGGCCACGACGGTGCCGACATCGACGACCACGACAGCGACGCCCCGGCGCTCGCCGCCGCCGACACTGGCTCCGAGGAGGGCTGATGAGCACCGTCACCCCCCACGCCGAGCCCGCCCCGGGTGAGCACGGGTGGACCCAGACCGGGGTCACCAACGAGAAGCTGGCGATGTGGGTCTTCCTGGGCTCGGACTGCCTGCTCTTCGGCGGGCTGATCTCCACCTACATGCTCTACAAGACCACCGCCACGCGGCCGCCGTTGCCGGCGTCGCTCTACGACATCCCGTTCACCTCGGCCTCGTCGTTCGTGCTGTTGATGAGCTCGGTGACGATGGTGCTGGCAGTCTCGGCCATGAAGCGCGACGAACCGTCGCGTACCCGGACGTGGCTGGTGGCCACCGCCCTCCTCGGCGCGATCTTCATCTCCGGGCAGGTCTATGAGTTCACCACCTTCGTGCGGAAGGGGATGGGTTACACCAGCAACACCGCCTCGTCGGCCTTCTACACGCTCACCGGTTTCCACGGCGTGCACGTGTCGATGGGCATCGTCATGCTGCTGTCGTTGTTCGTGATGTCGCTGCGGGGACGCCTCGGTCACGAGAAGGCCGAGACCGTCGAGATCATCGGCCTCTATTGGCACTTCGTCGACATCGTCTGGATCCTCATCTTCACCGTCGTCTACCTCATCAAGTAGGAACCACATGAGCACCGAAGCACATACCGAGGTCGTCACCCGAGGCGAGGATCTCGCCCACGACGTACACCACGAACACCCGAGCGATCTGCAGTACATCTACATCGGGCTGTTCCTGGCGGTGGTCACCGCGGCCGAAGTCGGTCTCTACTACACCGAGATCGACTTCCTCCTGAACACGATCATCCTGTGCGCCATGATGGTCGTGAAGTTCGCCACCGTCGGCATGTTCTTCATGCACCTGCGCTTCGACAACCGGGTGTTCCGCTGGTTCTTCGTGACCGGCCTGGTGCTGGCGATATTCGTGTACCTGATCGTGCTCACCACCTTCCATTTCTGGTCGGGTCACTGAGTTGATGATTCGGCTCCGCCATCCTGGCGTCGCCTCATTCCGGCTGCTCGCTGGCGCTCGCGACGCCGGGCTGGGCGAGGGTCGGCGGTCCTCGGGGCGCCGCCATCCGTGGCGGCTCGGGTCACTGAGTTGATGATTCGGCTCCGCCAAAGGTGAGCGTTTTCGCTGCTGCCGGCACGCCGGACATCTGGCGATGGTCGCCGCACCCTGAGGTGTGGGTACTGGTGGCCTCGATCCTGCTGATGGGTGGCTACGCGGTGCGCGTCATCGGCCCCAAGGTGGTGCGCGACGGCTCGCCGGTGGTCACGGCCCGCCAGCGAAACTGGTTCTTCCTGGCCGTCGCCCTGCTGTGGGTGGCGGCGGATTGGCCGGTGCACGACATCGGCGAGAACTACCTGTACTCGGCGCACATGTTCCAGCACCTGCTCATCACCATGGTGGTGGCGCCGTTGTTCCTGCTGGCCACGCCGACCTGGCTGGCCCGCCTGGTGCTGGGGGAGGGCTGGCTCGGGGGGAGCGTCGTGCGCCGGCTGTGCCGGCCCATCGTGGCCGGGGTCATCTACAACGCTGCCTTCGTGTTCACCCACTGGCCGCCTACGGTCAACACCGGCGTGCGCGTGGCGGCGGTGCACTTCCTGCTGCACCTGCTCATCTTCAGCACCGCGCTGCTGATGTGGATGCCCGTGTGCGGCCCGCTTCCGGAACTGCGCATCTCCATCCCGGCCCAGATGGTGTACCTGTTCTGCCAGTCGATCGTGCCAACCGTGCCCTCTGCGTGGCTGCTGTTCGCCGACAAGCCCATCTACTCGGCGTACATCCACCCGTACACGGTGTGGGGGATGGACGCCGTCGCCGATCAACAGACCGCCGGGGTCATCATGAAGTTGGGTGCCGGCATCTTCCTGTGGATCCTGATCACGGTGCTGTTCGCCAAGTGGTCGCGGCGCAACATGGAGGCCGAGCGCGCCGGCGTGCTGGTCACCGAACGGGACCTGCTCACCTGGGACGACGTCTCGGCCCAGTTGGCGGCGGCCCCACCGGCTCCGGCCGAACCTTCCCCTCGCTGATCGGCTGCCGCGGCCGACCAGGACGGCGCGGCCACGTCTTCACCCGTGGCAGGCCGTGCGAACTGCGGCCTCGCCGTGCCGCCTACTCCCAGCGGAAGTAGCGGGCCGCCAGCAGTGGCGCGGCGCCGGCCCATGCGATCAGCGTGAGCCAGGCGTGGACGGGCACCGAGCGCCCAGGGGTCAACGAACCCACCAAGGCCTCGGACAGCGCGGCGGCCGGCAACGCGTTCGAGATCGTGTGGAGCACTCCGGGCAACTCCGACAGCGGCACCACCATGCCGCCCATCAGCAGCAACACCAGGTAGAGCCCGTTGGCGGCGGCCAGGGTGACCTCGCCCCGCAGCGTTCCTGCCATCAGCAGGCCCAACCCGGCGAAGGCGAGTGTGCCCAACACGATCGCCACCGGTGCGCCCGCGTCCACCGACGGGTTCCAGCCCAATGCCAGCGCCAGGCCACCCAGCAGCAGCACCTGCACCGCCTCCACCGCAGCGATCGAAAGGGTCTTGGCCATCAGCAGACGCGGCCGCCCCAACGGCGTGGTGCCGAGACGCTTGAGCACGCCGTACTGGCGCTCGAAGGATGCGCCGATGGCGAGTTGCACCATGCCCGTCGACATGATGGCCAGGGCCAGGATCCCGGGGGCCAGAAAGCTCACCTCATCGCTGAAGTCGCCCCTGGGCAGCACATCGACGGTCGAGAAGAAGGCGAGCAGCAGGAGCGGGATCCCCAGCACCAACAGCACCGACTCACCCCGGCGGAGTGTCAGCAGCAGCTCGACTCGGGTCTGGGCGCGCAGCGCCTTCATGCCCGACCGCTTCCGTCGTCCTCGACGCGCACCACCGGTACCTCGCCGGTGATCTCGGTGAGGCGCAGGAACACGTCCTCGAGACGCTGACGGCCGGCTCGCAGGTCGCCCAGCACGACATCGTTGGTGGCCAACCAGGTGGTGAGGGCGGCCACGTTGTGCGGCGTCGGCGGGAGGTCGACGCGGTACTCGCCGGGGGAGGTCTGGTCCACGAAGCCGCCGAGCGCCCGACCCAGGTCGGCGGTGTCGAGCCCCGCCGCGGCGGCGAACTGAAACGAGTCGGCCCCGGAGGACTCCAACAGTTGGGCGGCGGTGCCGCAGGCCACGAGCCGGCCTTTGTCGATGATCACGATGCGATCGGAGGTCCGTTCGGCCTCCTCGAGATCATGCGTGGTCAACAGCACCGTGGTGCCGTTCTGGCGCAACTCGCGGATGACGTCGCGGATCAGCTGGCGGCCGTTGACGTCGATGCCGGCGGTCGGCTCGTCCAGAAACGCCACCTCGGGCTGTCCCACCAGGGCCAGCGCCAGGGACAGCCGCTGTTGCTCTCCGCCCGAGAGGCGCCGGTAGGTGGTGGTGCGCACGTGCCCGAGGCCTACGCGCTCGAGCAGGAGGCGGGGGTTCTCGGCGCTGTCGTAGTAGCTGGCGAACAGCTCCAGCGCCTCGATGGGTCGGATGCCGGGATACACGCCGCCGGACTGCAGCATCACCCCCACTCGGCCCACCAGGGCACGATGGTCGGCGCCGGGGTCCAGGCCCAGTACCCGGACCCGGCCGGCGGTGGGCGTGCGGTATCCCTCGAGGGTCTCCACGGTGGTGGTCTTGCCCGCCCCGTTCGGGCCCAGCAGGGTGACCACCTCACCCTTCTCCACCGAGAAGCTCACGCCGGACACCGCACGCACGGCACCGAAGCGCACGTGGAGATCCTCTACTTCGATGGCCGGCATGACCGCCCGAAGCTAGCCCGGAGCCGAAGTGGGGCGGAAGCCCGGTTCTGCCCTACTACCGTC
>JANMIX010000207.1:0-4179 GCA_031376015.1 Acidimicrobiia bacterium
CAACCGGGCGACAGGCACGCCGCGCTCAGTCACGACGACAGGCTCGCCTGCTCGGGCGCGATCGACATACGACTTCAGATTGGCTCGGAGCTCGCTGATGGCGACATCCATGACCAAAGCGTACTACTGACCACTGGTCTCTTGTACAACAAATCTGTACACGTTCGTCTCGCGAGCCTCGAAACCGACACGTCGGTACAGCCTGTTGGCGGCCTCGCGGCTGGGCCGTGACGTGAGGTCGACGGTGGTGCAACCCAGCGAGCGGGCGTGATCGAGCATGGCCCGGGTCAGCGCCTCGCCGACCCCGTGGCCCCGGGCGGCATCGTCGACGATGACATCCTCGATCCAGGCGCGCCGGCCGGTGGGGATACGGAAGTGCGCCAGCGTTGCCACCCCCACGATGGTGCCGTGGTCGTCGCGGGTGACGAACTGGGTGATGGCATCGGAGGCGAGCATCTCCGCCACCGCCTCGACCGGGGGAGGCGGGTTCGACTTGGACAGTTGCGGCACGAGACCCACGAAGGCCTCGGCCAACTCCGCGGGATCGCCGGCAAAGATCTCAGTCCGCATCGGGTACCGGTTGGGGAGGGGGCGGGCCGACGTAACGGGCCGAGGGCCGGATGATGCGGTTGTCGGCGGCCTGCTCCAGCAGGTTGGCGCACCAACCGATCACCCGGCTGGAGGCGAAGGTGGGCGAGAACAACTCCGGGGGCAAGCCGCAGTGGTCCATCACCACCCCGGCGTAGAACTCCACGTTGGCGTACAGGTCGCGACCTGGTTTGAGTTCGGCCAGCACGTCGACCACCGTCTGCTCCACCACCTTGGCGAAGGGCAACTTCTCGGCGCCGATGCGCTCGGCAACGCCTCGTAGGAAGGTCGAACGGGGGTCGTCGGTCTTGTAGACCCGATGACCGAACCCCATGATCTTCTCGCCCCGGGTGACCGCATCCACCAGGAAGGGCCGGGCGTTGGCCTCCGTGCCGATGGCGTCGAGCAGGTCGAGCGCACGCGATGGCGCCCCGCCGTGCAGCGGGCCCGACAGGGCGCCGATACCGCCCACGACCGCGGCCGCCACATCGGCACCCGTGGACACGATGACCCGAGCCGTGAAGGTGGAGGCGTTGAATCCGTGATCGATGGTGGTGATCTGGTACTGCTCGACGCCGCGGCCCTTCTGGGGATCGGGTTCCTCGCCGGTGAGCATCCACAGGTAGTTGGCGCCATAGCCCAGGTCGTCGCGCGGGGCGATGGGTTCGAGGCCCCTGCCGAGCCGGTACAGGCTCATGATGAGGGTGGGCACCACGGCGCAGCACTGCAGCGCGTTGCGTCGCCGCTCGGCATGGTCGATGTCGAGGGTGGCCTGGAAGCCCGCGTCGGCCCCGATGAGCGAGATGGCCGAGCGCACCCCGTCCATCACGGTCTTGGATGACCGGGCGATGGCGGGCAGCAACTCGGCGATGGCGGGCGGGACGACCCGGAGCGGCCGGACCTCGGCCAGGAACGCCTCGCGTTGGGCGGCGTTGGGGAGTTCGCCTTCGAACAGCAGGTACCAGACGTCCTCGAGCCGGCGCTTGGCCGCCAGTTCCACGGCGTTGTACTGGCGGTAGTGGTAGAAGCCTTCGAGACCGCGCACGTCGCCGACCTTGGTCTCCGCCACGATCACGCCCTCCAGGCCCGGTGGCGCCTCGATGGTCGAGGGGTGGACCACGGGCTGGATCTGAGCCACCTTCATCACGTCACGCATGGTCACGATGCCGGTGAGGGCACCGTCGACCACCACGGGGAGGTGGCGATAGCCCTTGTCGAGCATCCGCGCGTAGGCGTCCTGCACCGACACGCCCGGGCCGATGGTGTCGGGCCCGGCGGTCATCTGCTCGCTGACCTTGGTACGGGAGGCGTCGGCACCGGCGGCGGCGAAGCGCACCAGGTCGCGCTCGGTGAGGATGCCGACGGGCCGGTCGCCATCCACCACCACCACCGAACCCAACCGGTGGGCCTCCATTCGCTGCGAGGCCACCTCCACCGTCTCGGACGGCTCCGCGGTGATGGGCGGTGCGCTCATCACGTCGGCCACGGTGCGCACGGAGGGGCTGTAGGGCATGGCCGCAGCCTAGAAGCCCCCGGCCGGGCGCGCTTCCGCTCCCTCTCCGTGAGAAAGGAAGGCTTCACTCAACTTTGACCTGTTGCATACCGAGTTGTCGGCCCTAGGACATCTGACTTTCGTACCGTCAACCCCATGACACAGGTGCTCGATTGGGTCCGGATGTTCGGCAATGCCGGGGCCGTCGCCAACGCGGCCGCCCCCCTAGAGGACAAGAGGACCGAGGATCGCTACGTGTCGTCGTTGACGCGCCGGGTGGCGGCAACGCTCCCCGAGGCGCCGGCGGCGGCCCGACGCTCGGCCTGAGGTCCTTACGATCCGCTGACACGGGCGGCGTCGAGCGTCCGGCGGGGCGCCCGGCGCCGTAGCCTTTCGGCCATGGCAGACATCATCGAGAAGACCGATGAGGAGTGGCGGCGCGAGCTCACCCCCGAGCAGTACGCCGTGCTCCGGCAGAAGGGCACCGAGCGCCCGTTCACCGGCGCCTTGGTGCACAACCACGACGACGGGATCTACCGGTGTGCGGCCTGCGGGGCCGAGTTGTTCCGCTCCGACACCAAGTTCGACTCCGGGTCGGGGTGGCCCAGCTTCTTCGCTCCCGCCGATGCACAGAACGTGGTCACCGAGGACGACCACTCCCACGGGATGCACCGCGTGGAGGTGATGTGCGCCCGCTGCGGCGGCCATCTCGGCCACGTGTTCCCCGACGGCCCCAACCCGACCGGCCTGCGTTACTGCATCAACTCGTGCTCCTTGGACTTCGAACAGCAGGACGCGTCCGACTGACCAGTCGCGACCTCGGGCGATAGCGTTTGGGGCGATGGAGCACGTCGCGTGGACGACCGAACCACGGTTGCGCAACCCCGTGCTCGTCGCCGCGTTCGAAGGGTGGAACGATGCCGGCGAGGCGGCGACCCTGGCCGCGCACTTCCTGGCCCGGCAGTGGGCGGCCCGCCCGTTCGCCTCGATCGACCCTGAGGAGTTCTACGACTTCTCCTCCACCCGGCCCCGGGTCCACCTCGAGGGCGGCCTGACACGCGAGATCGTCTGGCCCGCCAACGAGTTCAGCGCCGCGTCGGTGCCGGGCGCCAACCTCGACGTCGTCGTGCTCGTCGGGGTCGAGCCCCAACTGAAATGGCGCACGTTCTGCGCCCAAGTGGTGGGCGTGGCCGAGCAACTGGAGGTGAAGACCGTGCTGACCCTCGGGGCGTTGCTGTCCGAGGTGCCCCACAGCCGGCCCGTGGGGGTCATCGGCACCTCCGAGGACCCCGACATGCTGCGCCGTTTCGACCTGAACCGGTCCCGTTACGAAGGCCCCACCGGGATCGTCGGGGTCCTCCATGACAGCTGCCGCCGGGCCGGCTTGGCGTCGGCCTCCTTCTGGGCCACCGTGCCCACCTACGTGTCGGGCGCCCCCTCGCCGAAAGCGGCACTGGCCCTGTGCCGCCACGTGGCGTACGCGCTGCAGGTGCCGCTGGCCACCGAGGAGTTGGAGATCGCCGCGGCCGACTACGAGCGCCAGATCGATGCCCTCATCGGCGAGGACGATTCCACCGCCGCCTACGTCGCCGGCCTCGAGGCCGAACACGACAGTGATCCCGACGCCCTCGAGGTCATCGACGAGCTCGACGATGACGAGGTCCCTGAGGACCCGGCTGCGCTGATCGCCGACATCGAACGCTTCCTGCGCGACCAGTAGCGCGGCTGGCCAGCCGTCAGTTCGCTTGAGTCGCTGGCCCGCACAGGCCCGGGCGCAGATGTCAGGGGGCCAGCAGCGGCCAGGGACGCGCCTGTTCGAACAGCCGGCCAAGGCGCAGGCACACGTCGTCGCGGTGCCGGCGGGCCATCACCTGCAGCCCCACCGGCAGACCCTCGCTGGTCACGCCGCAGGGCAGGGAGATGGCCGGGTTCCAGCACAGGTTGGCCAACATCGTGAACGGCGTCGACATCGCCGGGTGTACGGCCTGCCCGGCGATCTCGGCGGGAGGGGGGCCCTCGGCGGCAAAGGCCGGCACTGCGGTGGTCGGCGTGAGGAGCACATCGACCTCGGCGAAGAGCGCCGCGCAGTCGCCGGCGAG
>JANMIX010000222.1:0-10070 GCA_031376015.1 Acidimicrobiia bacterium
CGGCCAAGGCGGCCGCCAAGAAGCGCTGAGCCAACGGCTCGGGTTGGGTTCGGGGGAGGGCTTCGGCCCTCCCCCTTCGCGTCCGGGACCCTCGCTCAGTACCCGTCGATCGACCAGTGCCAGGGTTCCGGGGGGTAGTTGTAGAGCCCGTAGGCGGCCGCATGCTGCGCCAACCACTGGAAGCCCGGGTTGGCCTGGGAGGTGATCAGCGCGCCGTTGGCGGCCAGATCGACAGCGAGACCCATCTCGTGGTTCGACGTGCCCGGCCGAGCGGTGGGCGGGCTGCACTGCGACGCCGGCCGCATGTAGATGTCATAAGGCGTCGGTCCGCAGTTGATCGAACGCAGGTACACCTGCGTGTCGTAACTGCGCCACCCGCTGCCCGTGAAGGTGATGCCGGCTGCGGCGGCGGCGTCGAGCATCGCCGACAGCTTGGGGGCCAGGTTCACGTCCACGGTGAACCCATGCGTGGTGGCCAGCGACGGGGCCGGTCGGGGCGGGATCACCACGATTACGCCAGGCGGCGGCGGAGGCTGCGTCGTCGGCGGCGTGAACGGCACCGTGGTCACCGGAACGGTGACCGGGATCGTGCCCGGTGTCGTCCCCTGCGGGGTGGTGACCGGGGGCGTGCCGACCGGTGGGGTGGTCACCGGAGGCGAGGCCACCGCGTTGGCGACGGCCTGCTCCTGGGCGACGATCTGCGCCGACAGGGTCGCATCAATCGCCGCCAATGCCTGCGCCTCGGCCAGGCGGTTGTCGAGGCGGCGCTCGACCGCTTCGATGAAGGACGCCTGGGTGTCGTGCGCCTGCTGCATCTCTGCAACCCGCGACGCCACCTCCGCCTTGCGGGCCTCGGCCGCCGTGGCGGCATCCTGGGCCCGACGGCGCGTGTCCTGGGCGCGCTGTTGGGCGACGACCAACTGACCCAGCACCGTGTCGTCGTGTCTGGCCCGCACGCCCAGCAGGGCGTTGCGCAACTCGAGCGCGTCGGCCTGCTCGGAGGTCATGGTGACGTTCACGAGTTCGGTGGAGGACCACTCCGCGCCGTGGACGTAGTTCACCACCGCCAGTTGCACGACGATGCGGTGCAATTCGGCCACCTTGGCCTGCGCGGCGGCCTCGGCTGCCTGAGCGGCGCGGGCCGCCGCGCTCGCCCGAGCGGCGTCGGCCTCGGCGGCGACGAGCGAGGCCTGCTCGCCCGCCAGGTCGGCGGCGAGCTGACCCCGCCGCGCGCGGACTTCCGCGGCCGTGGCCTGCAACGCATCGAGCTGGCCGGCCACGGCGGAGCGCTGCCGCTGGACCTGCTGGCGTTCGCTGGCGGGGTCGCTGGCCCGAGCCGGTGCTCCGGCGACGACCACCATGGCCACGAGCTCGCCACAGCCCACGAGGAGGCGGAGAAGCGGAAGTGGTCGGGTGGGTCGTCGCACGCGGAGCATCAGCATCGGATTCGCCCGCTTCCGATTGAGGAGTCAAGCACATTCTTCACGTTCTGTCGAACGATTCCTCGCCAGAATCTCACTCTGCGTAGCATCGGTGCCCGATTCGAGCGGATTCAGCAGATCGGCAACCGAGCCAGTTGCTCGGTAGCCTGCCGCCGGATGACGGGCGAAGTGGGCCACGCAGCGGGGCCTCGGACCGGTGCGGCGCGCCAATCCTTCCGACCCCTGCGCCATCGCCAGTTCGCACTCGTGTGGAGCGCAGCGCTGATCTCCAACACCGGCACCTGGATGCAGACCGTTGCGGTGGGTGCGCTCGTCACGGAGGCCACCGGCCAGGCCGGGTGGACCGGCCTTGTGGCGGCCGCCGCGTTTCTCCCCAACGGGCTCGTCGGTCCCATCGGTGGGGCGCTGGCCGATCGGCTCGACCGGCGCCGGCTGCTCCTGGCCACCACGACCGTCGAGGCCCTGCTCGCCACCGTGCTGGCGGTGCTGTACGCCTCGGGACGAGCCTCTCCGGGCATGGTGACGCTGGTGGTCCTGGCCGGCGGACTGGCCGGTGGGCTCGGGTTCCCCTGCTACCAGTCGATGCTCCCCGATCTGGTCCCTCGCGAAGACCTCCTGGGAGCCATCTCCCTGTCGGCCGCGCAGTGGAACTTCGGCCGCGTCATCGGGCCGGCCCTGGCCGGTGTGGTCATCGCCTTCGGCGGCTACGGCTGGGCTTTCGCCGCCAACGCACTGTCCTTCGCTGCGCCGGCGGTGGCCATGCTCGTGCTCCGAGTGTCCTCGCCCCGGCGTTCCGGCATCACGATTTCCGCCCAGATCCGCGAGGGGATCCAGACCGTGCGCAGCGACGAAGGCACCAGGCTGCTGTTCCTGTTGATGCTCGTGGTTGCGCTTTTCGCTTCACCGTTCATCGCCCTGGTGCCGGCGATGGCCATCCTGGCGCTGCACGGCGATGTCGGCACCACGGCGTTGCTGGTCACCGCGCAGGGTGTCGGCTCGGTGATAGGGGCCCTGGCGGCCACTCCCCTGGCCGAGCGCTTCGGCCGCGAGCGGCTCCTGCGATGGTGGCTCCTGCTGCTGTCACCGGCCCTGATCCTCTACGCCGCCGGCCCTACCCTCCTGGTCGTCGCCGCCGGCCTCGGGGTGGTCGGCGGCGTCTACATCGGCGTGTTCGCAGGGCTGAACGTGTCGTTGCAGTTGCGGACAGCCAACGAGGTGCGCGGTCGCGTCGTGAGCCTGTACTTCGCGGTGGTAGGGCTCGCCTACCCCCTGGCCGCGCTCGTGCACGGACAGATCGCTGACGTGATCGGCGTGCGCGCCGTCACCATCCTCGGCGCGTTGGTGCTGGCCGTGTTGTTCCAGGTGATCCGCGCCCGCCGGAGCGAGGCGTTCGCGGCGTTGTAGCGGATCGGCCGTCGACGGGTACCGTCGGCACCGTGGCCATGCTCGATCGTGAAGGTGACGTGTTCGTGCTCGATCTCGGCGACGGGCCCAACATGTTCGACGAGGGCTTTGTGACCGACATCGAGGCCGCGCTCGACGAGGTGGAGGCCGCCGGGCCCGCCGGCCTCGTGACCACCGGCACTGGCAAGTATTTCTCCAACGGGTTCGATCTCGAGTTTCTCGTCGGCCTACAGGAGGCGGACCGTGCCCAGTTCGTGGATCGGACGCGCCGGCTGTTGAGCCGGGTGCTGACCCTGGGTGTGCCCACCGCGGCTGCGGTGAACGGCCATGCCTTCGGCGTCGCCGCCATGTTCGTGCTCGCCCATGACCTCTCGGTGATGCGCGACGACCGCGGGTGGTGGTGCCTACCGGAGGTCGACCTCGGGCTTCGATTCCACCCCTTCATGGTGGCGCTACTGGCGGATCATCTGCGGGCCGCCGTGGTGAACGAGGCGATGACGACAGGGCGGCGCTACACCGGCCCCGAGGCGGTTGCGGCGGGGATCATCGGCGAGGTGGCCGCCGCCACCGCACTGCGGGCCACCGCCATCGAACGGGTTGCGACAAGAGTCGGGAAGGACCCCGCCATGTTGAAGACCATCAAGCAAGACCTCTACTCGGGGATCACGGCCAGCCTCCAGCGCTGAGCTCGTCCGGAGCGACCGAACACCGACGAACACCGACGAACTACTCTCGGCCTCTCAGGCGAGCACCAGACCGAGCTCGCCGGTCGGCGGAGTTCCAGGGGAGGGTGCATGAAGACGATCGTGTGTGGAATCGACACCAGCGCGACCGCGCAGGAGGCGGCCCAGCGGGCTGCGGCTCTGGCGGAGGCCACCGGATCGCCGCTTCACCTCGTGACGGCGCTGCCCAAGCGGCGCGCCGGAACGGACGTGCAGGGTGGCGGCGAGCACTGGTCGAGTGACGACCTGGGCCAGGCCGAGGCCTACCTTGCCGATGTGGCGGGCCGGTTGTTGCCGGCCGGCCAGGTGACGTGCTCGGTGATCCGCGACGAGCCGGCGGCCGCCATGGTGACCGAGGCCACGAGATTGTCCGCCGAGATCATCGTGGTGGGCAACAAGCGGATGAAGGGCGCGGGTCGCATCCTGGGCGCTGTCGCCACCGAGGTGCTCCGCAAGGCCCCGTGCGACGTGCTCGTCGCTCACACCACCTGAGCGCAGCGCGCCTCAGGCGTAGGTGCGCACCACCTCGAGCACGGCGGTGCCGTCGGGTCCGTCGAAGGTGAGCCCGGTCACCTCGGGAGCGCAACGGCGGGCGGCCACCTCGCACAACTCCAGCGCTTCTCCCCGTATCCAGGTGAGCGGCGCCTCCTCGGGGATGAAGGCCCACCGCTCCCCCGCCGGGCCGTTGAGTTCGAAGGCCACCGGTCCGTGCAGGGTGCGGCCTTCGCGTGCGAACGCGTAGGGAAGGGTCCGCCACGCCAGACGGGCGATGAGTTGCAGACGCCCGGTCGGCGCCAGTGTGCGACCCAGTGCCGCAGCCACGTCGCCGGAGTGGATCCAGGTCTCGGCCAAGCGGGTGGTCACCAGTGTGCGGGCCGTCAGTTCGCCCGCCACCCACGTCACGCGGGTGCGCGGGTCGATGGCGCGGGCAGCGGCCACCAACGCAGCGGTGCCCTGTTGCCAGCGGACGAAAGCGGTGACCGGGCCGTAGTGGCGGTCGCGGGCCACCATGGCGGCCGCCCCCTGGTCGACGCCGGCGCCGAACGATGCACCTTCCACGAGCGCAGCGAGCGTGTCGGTGAAGCGACCGTGGAGGCTTCCGATGGCCATCTCGTCGGTCTGGGCCAGATGGAGCACGACATCGGCGATGTCCCACCCCTCGCATCGGGTGGGCCGCCCCCAGTCAACGTCGTCCATCTCCGACAGAAGCGCGCCGAGTTCGGCGTGCTGTGCGATCAGCGAGGCGAGAGGATCAGGGAGATCGGTCGGCACGCATACCAGTCTGGTCGGGACGAGCGACTGCGGCTCAGGCCACGGCGTCGGATGGTTCGCCGCCGTACGCGAGCCGCTGCGATTCGTCGAAGGGGACCGGCAGTTCGGCTCCGCAATGGGTGCAGCAGGTGAGCCTTGCCCTGGTGGCGTGACCGACCGGGACCAGTAGGAGGGTGCGCCAGCGCCTTTCCTCGAGCACCTGGTGCGCAGTTGCACTGCCGCAGACGCTGCACCGCGCGAACCGCAGCGCCAAGCGTTGGCGGTTGGTCCGGCTACCGACGATCATCATTCGTACTCCTTCCCGACGGTGCCGTGTCCGACCGAACTGCAGAGCACCAGGGGCGGAAGGAAGGTTCGGGATACACGCTCCCGAAACCTGCCACCGCTCGAAATCTAACGCTGATCCGCCCGTATCTGACCGCAATCGCGCAAATAGTTCGAAAGGCTCGTCGCGTGTGCGGCTACGGACGCCGGATCGCTACTGTCCGGCGCACGCCGTGTGACGGATCCTCCGGTCGCGACATTCGACCGTGCGACACCGACGGTCCTCGAGCCCCTAGGAGCATTCGATGCGTTTCCGAGACGACGCCACACTCGATTCCGGACAGGTGTCAGATCGACGGGGGGTCGGCCGCGGTGTCGCCGTGGGAGGCGGAGGGGCCATCGGCCTGATCGTCCTACTGTTCACCCTCTTCACCGGCGGTGACGCCCGACAGGCGTTGGATCTCACCAACAACGGGGTTCGCCAGAACGGCGCCACGCCCTCGGATCTGGCCGCCACCTGTCGTACCGGTGCGGACGCCAACCAGCGCTCAGACTGCCGGATCGTGGCGGTGGTGAACAGTGTCCAGGACTTCTGGGCGAAGGAGTTGCCGAGCTACGAGAAGGCCCCGACCGTGTTCTTCAGCGGCTCCGTCACCACCGGCTGCGGGCGTGCCACCGCCGCGGTCGGGCCCTTCTACTGCTCCGCCGACGCCACCGTGTACATCGACTTGGCCTTCTATGACGACCTGCGGAACCAGTTCGGGGCCCAGGGCGGTGCCTTCGCCGAGGCCTACGTGATCGCGCATGAGTACGGCCACCACGTGGAAGATCTCACCGGAACCCTGGCGCGTGCTCACACCGACCGGTCCACCGGCCCGCTCAGCGGCGGGGTCCGTGTCGAGCTGCAGGCCGACTGCCTCGCGGGTCGATGGGCCGGCGGCGCCTTGGCGACGGGCTTCATCGCCGAGCTGACCGAGGCCGACATCCGCGACGGCCTCGATGCCGCGGCGGCGGTGGGAGACGACCGCATCCAGGCGAAGTTGCAGGGTCAGGTTCGGCCCGAGTCGTTTACCCACGGCTCGGCTGCCTCGCGTCAGAAGTGGTTCCTGCGCGGCTATCGAAGCACCGGTGCGGCCGACTGCGACACCTTCGCCACCAACGACCTCTGAGCCTCGACCAACAGGGTGATCCCGACGGGCACGCCCTTCTTCCATCTCGACTTCGCGGCCGGGCCCGCGGGGTCGCCCTCCGCGCCGAACCAGCTGATCGACTGCTACTACTTCCGGCTGACGGCCGAGTCTGAGGGGGCCGCCGGCCCCGTACCGTCAGCGGTGCGGGGCGGGCGGCCTTTCTCGTCACGGGCGTCCATGGCCTTTCGGCTGACCGGAAGGTCCAAAAGACCTAGTGACTAGTCACACTCAACGTGGTGAATATGTCACTCAACGTGATGCAGTCATCGCGTTGAGGGAAGCAATGATCCCGCCGGCGTAGTTGGTCACGTTGCCGGCGGAGGAGCTACGTGAAACCGGCCCTCGAGTTATCGGCTCCCACTCGAAGGAACGGAATCCAGATGAACCCCAGCTCCCACTCCCGCACCTCTCCTGCCCGCCAGATCCTCGCCGGCCTTTGCCTGGCCGGTATCGCCAGCCTCGGCCTGGGCGGCATCGCCTCCGCCGCCTGCACTCCCGACGGGGGCGCCAAATCCCAGCACAACGCGAGCTCGAAGGACTCGAAGTCGAAGGACTCGAAGGACAGCAAGGACTCGAAGGACTCCAAGGACTCGAAGGACAGCAAGGAGTCGAAGGACAAGGGCTCGAAGGACCACAAGAACTCGAAGGACAAGGACGCCAAGGACAAGGACGCCAAGGACGACGACCACAAGGACAAGGGCCACAAGGGCACCCCCGGCACCCCCGGCACAGGCGGCTCGGCTGGTACCCCCGGCACCCCCGGCACCCCCGGCACCCCCGGCACCACGGGCACCACGGGCACATCGGGCACCGGCGGCTCGGCTGATTTCACCGAGGTCCTCGGCGATGAGGTGTCGCTCCCCGCTCCCCATGGAGATACCGCAGGCCTGCCTGACCAGGTGCTGGCCGAGTCGTTCTCCCGGGATGCCGCTGCGGCCGGCGCCAACACCGACGCTGCCGATGCCCTCGGCGCCCTCCCCCGCACCGGCACCTCCATCGAGCCGCTGCTCCTGGGCGCAGGCTCGGCCATCGCCGCTGGCGCTGGTGCGCTGGTGCTGGCTCGCCGCCGCCGCAACTCCGCTGCCGCTGCCTGAAGTTCCGACAACCGGCGGGCTCGGTGCCGCTCACCCCTCCGAGGGTGGGCGGCACCGCTGCGTTTTCGACCACCTGCGTCGGGCAGTCAGGGACAGCGCGGCGCGCTCACCCGAGCGGCAGTGTCAAGCGGTGAAAACCGCGGCCACCAGTGCCACCAGAGCTAGCGCTCCGAGAATTGGTGAGCCGCCCAACACGAGGGCGACAAGGGCCAGCAGGGCGGCTGCGCCGAGGAGGAGCCGAGCAACAGGGCGGGTACGCGGTGCGGCAGTGCCGAGCCCATCACGGCGATCCCGACGGAACCGTTGGTAGACGCTGGCGGTGACGAGTGCCTGGGTGACATCGCCTCCGGCCACCGTCGCCGCCGCCGCTCCGGTGAGTCGGTCGTTGCACCGAGCGCAAATCTCCCGAACCTGCGAACGAATGAGCCACAGGGTTGGACGCAGTGATGGCGGTCCCACAATCAGGGCATCTGGGCATTGCGGCCTCCTGGGCGAGGTGACGAAATGAGACCATAGGTCCGGTCTCTCGGGGTGTCACGAGCGGGACCCAGCACCGCGGTTCAGCCCCTGGGGGAATGCCAGTGGGTGACGGTGAGTCGACCTGTAGGCGGGATTCTGTCCAGCGGTCCCTTACGGGGGTCCGCCTGTGTGGCCATCCATCTGTGCGGCCTACCTGGGGACATCGGCCGGGCCGGCCGTCCCACGCTTGGCCTTGCTCCGGGTGGGGGTTACCGAGCCGCCCGGGTCACCCCGGACGCTGGTGCGCTCTTACCGCACCGTTTCACCCTTACCTGTGCGCCCCGGCGAACCGGGTTGCCATCGGCGGTCTGCTTTCTGTTGCCCTTTCCGACAGGTCACCCCGTCCTGACTCTCGCCAGCACCCTGCCCTATGGAGTCCCGACCTTCCTCGACACGGTCACGCCGTGCCGCGACCACCCGATCGACTCACCGTCGCCGCCGAGTGTACGACTCATCCCGCCCAGGGCTGTTCGTTGAAACCCACCAGGCTGGGGCCGCCCGGCCGCCAGTCGATCAAGGTCACCGAGGCGGGCGCCACGAACATGCGCCATGCCACTTCGTCGGGCACGCCCAACGCCCAGCACACCGCCGCCTTCAGCGGCGACACGTGGGTCACCACCACGACATCGGCACCGGCTGCGCAGCGCGGCGCCCATTCCTCGCACGCCGCTCGCACCCGCTGGCCCAGCGCCTGCAACGACTCGCCGCCGGAGGGCACGTAGGAGGCATCCGAGCGCCACTTCACCCATAGGTCACCGGGCACCTCGACCAGCGGCGTGCCGTCGAGGTCGCCGTAGTCCAACTCGATCCACCGGTCGTCTATCACGACCTCGGCGTCGGGGGCGACGATTGCCGCGGTCTGGCGAGCCCGAGCCAGGGGGCTCGAGAACACCTCGGTACCACGCTCGACCACCGGCGCCAGCCGGGCCGCCGTGGCCGCGGCCTGGGCTCGGCCGACGTCATCGAGATCGAGATCGATCCTGCCCTGCAACAAGCCCGACGCATTGGCCGCAGTGCGCCCGTGCCGAACGAGGTAGAGCACTCCTAACCCACCCGTCCACTCGACACGAACCGCCGGCGTCGGTCCGGATCAGCCAGGCCGAAACGCACCCAACCCCAGCCCAGCCCCGCCACGCCGGCCAACTCCATCAGGACCAGCAACCCAGCCGGCCGGGACACCTCGGGCAACACCGCCTCGAAGCTGACACCGAACGCCGGCCACCAGAAGAGACGTGCGTCGGAGAACACCCCATCGAGCACGAGGTGCAGGAACATCCCGATCGGGACCCCCAACCAGCGTCGCCGCACCAGCCGGCGCTGCCGGGTCACCAGCATCACCAGCGCCAGCGCGGCCACCGCCCCCAGCAGGGTGTGCAGCACCCACGCCCCTCCGGTGATCGCATCGGCCAGCGGCAGCACCGAACCCAACATCACGGTGCGAAGGTCGAGCGCAGGCGATTGGAAGACCAGGTGCACGAGCAGCCACGAGAGGCCGAGGAACCAGAAGAACATCAGCGAACGAGCAGGCGCCCACACTCGCTGCAGTGCACCAGCGTGTCGGCGCCGGCCCGGCGCAGTTCGTCCACCTCCATGGCCGACAGCGTCAGGTGGCACCCGTCGCAACGGTTCCCCACCAGTCGAGCCGCAGCGACACCTCCCATGCGCACCCGCAGAGCGTTGTACTCCTCGAGCAGTGGCTCCGGCACCGCGGTAACGGCCTCGGCCCGCTCCATCTCCGCCTCGGCCACGGCCGCGTCGATGGCGGTCTCCGCTTCGGCGATGGCGCCGAGCAACGCCACACAGGCCGCGTCGAGTTCGGTGCGCTTGGCCTCGGCCCGGGCGAGTTCGGCGTCGAGCGGCTCGGCCGTCTCCATCAACTCCAGTTCCTGGTCCTCCAGTTCACGTTGGCGGCGGGCGAACATGGCGATCTCGTCCTGCAGAGCCTGCAGTTCCTTGGGCGAATTCGTTGCACCCGAGTACAACGCCTTGTCGGCCTTGGCCGACTTGTCGCGGACCAGAGCGATCTCGTCTTCGAGCCGCTTCTCGTCGCGGCTCAACACCGAGCGTTGGCCGACCACCTCGGCGGTGGCGGCGGCGAGCTTGGCCAGTTCCTGCTCACGGGCCTTCAACTCGGCGCGCTGGGGCAGGTGGACACGGCGGTGC
>JANMIX010000260.1:0-1784 GCA_031376015.1 Acidimicrobiia bacterium
CGTCGGACTCGGCGTGCTCGGGCTGAATTGGTTCGCCGACATCGACGCCAGCTTGATCTTCGGGCGCATCGACCGCACCCAGGGCGACGGCGGCGATTCGTTCTACATCGGGCGCCTCGCCGTGTCGGATGAACGCCGCGAACCGCTGGTGGTCGACTGGCGGGCTCCGGTGGCCGAGCCCTTCTATCGCGCGACCGGTCGTCAGCCCATGGGCCTCGTCCGTCGCCGGCACTTCGCCACCCGCGGCCGCCAGCTCCTGGCCATCGAGGACGAGCTCTTCGGCGAGTCGGCCGGGCTGCTGGGCGGGGCCCTCTCCGTCGTGGACGAAGGGCGAGAGATCCGCGGGCAGAGCACGCTGATCGCCGCCCTCGAGGAGGTGCGCACCGGTCGCCTGGGCGACATCGTCGCCACCATCCAGGGCGAGCAAGACGAGATCATCCGCTCCGAGCTGCCCGGGGTCTTGGTGGTCCAGGGGGGTCCAGGCACGGGCAAGACGGTGGTGGCACTGCACCGGGCGGCCTACCTCCTGTACACGCACCGCTTCCCGCTCGAGGGCCAGGGAGTGCTCGTGGTCGGGCCGAACCGGCTGTTCCTGGGGTACATCGAGCAGGTGCTCCCCAGCCTCGGCGAGGCGGGGGTGGAGCTGGCGGTGCTCGCCGATCTCCTCGATCACCCCGGCCCGCTCGAGGTCGAGGGCCGCGACCTCCCGGAGACCGCCCGCGTGAAGGGTGATCTGCGCATGGCCCGCGTGCTGTCGAAGGCGGTGCACGACCGGCAGCGGCCGCTGCGAGCCACGCTGCGAGTCGGCTATGGCGTGCAGACCCTGCGCCTCTCCGTCGGGCAGAGCCGGGCCATCGTCGGTGACGCCAAGCGCCGGTTCCGGCTGCACAACGCCGGTCGGCGCCACGTGGAGGCGAGCGTGTTCGCCACGTTGGCTGACAGCGCCCGGGTGCCCGTGGAGGCCCATGAGGTGCGCGCCCGCCTCCGCCACGCACCCGAGGTGCGCGAGGCCCTCGAGCGCATGTGGCCGGTGCTCACCCCGGCCGACCTCCTGCACGACCTCTGGGGCTCCGCCGCACTGATCCGTCTGGCCGCCGGATCCTTGCTCAGCGAGGCGGAGCAGGCGGCGCTGGTGCGCAAGCGCACCGGCACCGTGGCCGAGGCCAGGTGGACGGTGGACGACGTCCCGCTGCTCGACGAAGCCCGTGCTCTGCTCGGCCCGAAGCCACGCATCCGGCGCCCTGGTCAGGCGGCCGACGAGGACGTCCGCACGTACGGGCACATCGTGATCGACGAAGCGCAGGACCTCTCCCCGATGCAGCTGCGCATGCTCACGCGCCGGTCGCTCAACGGCTCCATGACCGTCGTGGGCGACATCGCCCAGTCCACCGGTGCCTGGGCCCACGCCGACTGGGACGAGGTGCTGGAGCAGCTGCCCAACCGTCGGCCGCCCCGCCGCACCGAGCTCACCATCGGGTACCGGCTCCCCGGGCCCAACATGGTGCTGGCGGCCAAGGTGCTCGCCCTCGCCGCGCCGGACCTCACGCCGCCGTCGTCCGTCCGCCAGAACGGTGATGAGCCGCGCTTCGTGGCGGCCGGCCCCGGTGCCATCGCCGCGATGGCGGTCGAGCAGGCGCTCATCGAGCGAGACGCAGTGCACCCAGGCAGCGTGGCCGTCATCGTCCCCGAATCCCTCCACGGCATCGTGGCCCACGCCTTCGAGTCCGCCGGGGTGCCCTTCGGTCGCGCCGCCCGCAACGGCCTCAACAGCCAGATCACCCTCG
>JANMIX010000264.1:0-3326 GCA_031376015.1 Acidimicrobiia bacterium
GGATCCGCGCCCAGATCATCGACGACATGGACGCCATCGAGGAAATGGCGTCGATGGCGGACGAGCACACCGACTCCGGCCGCCGGTTGGGCTTCGCCGGGATGGTGGCGGAGTTCCGGCGCTCCCTGCTCGACGAACTCGATTACCGCCGCGAAGCCGCCAACCTGCGCGAAATGGGTGAGAACCTCGCGGGCCACGAACGGATCGTGGTGCCCCAACCGATCAACGACTATTGCACCGACAAGGTGCTGACCATGCAGTACGTCGAGGGTCGCAGCGTGGGATCCATCGGGCCCTTGGGCTTGATGGAGGTGGACGGGTCGGCTCTGGCCGGGGCCCTGTTCTCGGCCTATCTCGATCAGATCCTCATCCACGGGTTCTTCCACGCCGATCCCCATCCCGGCAATGTGCTGATCACCGCCGACGGCCGCCTCGCGCTGTTGGACCTGGGCATGGTGGCTCGCGTCGCGCCGGAGATGCAGGACAGTCTGATCAAGCTGCTGCTGGCGGTGAGCGAGGGTCGGGGCCGTGAGGCGGCCGATGTCGCCATCGCCATGGGTCGCCAACTCGACGGTTTCGACGCCGATCAGTTCCGACGGGGCGCCGCCGAGTTGATCGGCCGCAACCGCGGTGCCGCGCTGGAGGACATCCAGAGCGGAACGATGATCGCCGGGCTGACCCAGATGGCGGCGGAGGCCGGGCTGCGCCTGCCGCCAGAACTGACCATGTTGGGTAAAGCGTTGCTGAATCTTGACGAGGTCGCGCGCAAGCTCGATCCACAGTTCGATCCCAACGCGGCCATCCAACTCGAGGGTGGCGAGTTGATGCGAAAGAAGCTTCTGGCCAGCGCCTCGCCGGCCAACGTGATGGCGGCGGCCATGGAGGCCAAGGAGTTCGCCGAGCGGCTACCGGGGCGCATCAACCAGTTGCTCGACGCGCTGGCCTCGGGCGAGCTCACCCTCAACGTGCAGGGGATCGACGAGCGGGACCTCATGCGCAGCGTGCAGAAGCTGGCCAACCGGGTCACGACCGGGATCGTGGTGGCGGCCCTGGTCATCGGCGCCGCCCAGATCATGCGCATCGACACCGAGGCGAAGCTGTTCGGCTATCCCGCGCTGGCGATCATCATGTTCCTCATCGCCGCAGGCTTCGGGCTGTTTCTGCTGGTGAGCATCCAGCTGAGCGACCTGCCCCAACGGCGCCGCTCGCATCGCAGTCGCAGTAGGCGCGGTCGCGACTGAGCCGGCGAGCCGCCCTACGGCAGGCTCAGAAGAAGGCGGTGTGCCCGGTGTTCCACATGAGGGGGAACAACCACAGGGCGAGGCCCAGGGGCACCAGCACGAGGCGCGGCTGGACGCCACGGCGGCTCATTCGTCCGTGCTTCCAACCTTCACCGGCAGCGGCCAGAACGAAGCAGATCACCGCAGCCAGGTAGAAGAAGAAGGTGGCTTTGTCATCGAGCATGGGACTCCTTTGGATGAGCGGCTGAGTTCCCGAGCGACGACGTCGCCGGCCGTGCTGGCCGGCAACGTCGGGGCTCAGGTGAGCAGCAGGATCAACAAGATGATGAGGATGAGCGTCGGTATGCCGATGACCACCGTGGCCTCCAAGGGTGCGTTGCCGCTGCCCTACCCACTGCCACCCCGTGGCCAGAACCGGCGAAGACACCCGGCGGGGCAGAGTGCGGAATTCCTGACCTCGGACCGAGGGCCGGAGACGGTCAGGTCGCGGGCCCGAGGAGCGCGCGCGTCACCTCGACAGGGTCGTGGTTCTCGAGCGTGCGGGCGACCCACAGCAGGGGTCTGGCCAGCAGCGGCGGGCGGGTGATCATCAGCGCCAGCACCGACACCATTTCGTCGAGCTCGGCGGTGTACGCCTTGGTCTCCGCTGCATCGAGCGGCCAGAGGTCCTCGGCGGCGGTCCAGGCGCGACGGCGGGCGACGTGCAGCGAGAAGTTGAACACGCTCCCTGCCCCGAGGTGGACGGCTTCGCCGGTCCAACGCGAGACCCGCTCGAGGTCGCCGATGACATCGTTGTAGACCTCGCCGAGCACGTCATTGACGTGGTCGAAATCGGCTCGCACGCTCTGCAGGTCGCCGCCGGTGGCCCGCCCCACCTTCACCACCGCGATGGCCAGGTCGTGGTTCACGTGTGCGTTGATGCCCAACAGGAGGTGCTGCACGATCAGCAACCGCCGGTCGGCGGCGACGTTCCAGCAGGCCCGCCAGCACTTGGGACGGTCGGCGGGGTGCTGGGCGGCCTGCACGTAGAGAGCAGCGAACGTGCTCGCGAAGTTGTCCATTCGAGGGCCGTCCTCGAAGAGCCCATCCGCGATCGACGTGGCGATCCGTTGTGTGACCCGCGCGTAGAGCGCCGGGAAGTAACCCGACGCATCGGTCGCCGCGGTGGCCATGGAGCGCAACTCCGCTGCGGTGGCGGCGATCATCGGACGTGCCGGTGAGGAGTGGGCCGTTCGCTCGCGACGGCATCCCGGTCATGCACCGGTGCAGTGTTGCACGAGCCGTCGGCCCGGATGCGGGGTATCGCTACAGTGCGGCGAGGCGACGGGATCGGGCCCGCCGTGCGGGGCGACCCCGCGAGGAGGTAGGTGGTGGCGGTATTCGACTTTCCTCGCATCAACCTCCGGGGGACCTTCAGCGTCAACGTCGCGACCGCGAACAACGACAGCCTCACGCCCGGTATCGAGAGCACCTACATCTCCGATTCGGACCGCGTCGAGGCGGTGGCGGCGGGCATGACCGACGACGAGTTCCGCGCCTTCGCCACCGGGCTCGATTCCATGGGCCTGCTGCGGTGCCAGTGGAACTACTACGGCGACATGAGCCTGCGTCTGCTCGATGTCTCGGTGTGCGCCGTGCAGTTGGGCTACGACCGGTTGTTGACCACGCGGGCGGAAGACTCACTCATTGGTGGGTCGGTCTCGTTCAAGGAGGCCCTGCTGTGCGACGCGAACCCGGAGGGGTTCGACACCACTCAGGTGTTCGCCAGCGCCTTCGAGCTCCGGGCGCCCGGTGCCCTGGGCGGCGGCGGGGTGTTCCTCAGCCGGGCGCCGGGGCGGGCCACCACCCGCTGGCTCGACTGGTACCGCAACGTCTCGTACCACGGGAGTCTCGGCGACGCCACCAGCGGCGGTGCGGGCGGGGCGTCGGCGGTTTTCCAGCACGCCATCGTGGTGCGCCCCGAGGATCTGAAGCCGGTGAATCGGGGTGTGGCGGCCGAGCAGACCGTCCTGCACAAGTTGCTTCCGGGAACCGGGTCACCGGGGATCAGTGCCCTGCTGAACGCCCTTCGCCTTCCCCACGCCC
>JANMIX010000273.1:0-2493 GCA_031376015.1 Acidimicrobiia bacterium
GACAGGGTCTCCCAGAACTCGTTGGTGACCGAACCGTTGAACGGGTTGCCCGCCCGGAATCCCGCCAGGGTGACGTCCGCCGGGGTGTCGAACAACGGCTTGATGAGCAACGGCGTCACCTGGGACGCAGGTATGGCTCGCTGCCCGCCCCGTGCGCCCACCTGGGAGGTGATGACCTTACCGTCGACGAAGGGATCCGGCCCGCCGGAGAGCACGTCATAGACCCGGGCGTCGGCCAAAGGAAGGTGGACGAACAGTTCCCAGTCCTCGCACACCGTCGCAGGAGCGCCAGTCGGGGTGCCCACGGTCCGGCAGGCTCCGGTGATCTGTCGCGAGCTGAAGTTCGGCACCGTCTTGAGGACGTGCAGCGGGAGCAGCGCCGGCTGGCCGTTGGCGCCGGCGGGACACGTCGGGTTCGAGACAGGAGTGGCCGGCGCCGGAGTGGCCGCGTTGGCGCAGAACACGACCTGGGGCCAGAAGGCGGACGTCCAGGTGTCGTACTCCAGACCCATCTGGCTGAGCGAGACGCTGCTGCCGGCCCACGCCACAGGGGCAGCCGTGAGCTGAACAGGTACGAGGTAGAACTTCACGATCGCGGTGGGCACGCCCTTGGGCTTGAGGTGGAACTCGAGGTGGGCGTCACCCTCGGCGGTGCCCAGGGCCGAGGGTTGGGTGATCGAGCCGAGACCGGTGCCCGCGGGAGGCGACACGATCACCGCTCCCTGCGGGGTGACGACCTGCCATGCGAAGTCGTTGCCCGTATCGACCAGAACGACAAGCAATGTGTTCGACAATCGGTAGTGGAAGCTGACGTCCATGTGCATCGTGTAGTTGGGCATGGGCAGGTTCACCGGATACTGCGCCAATCCCAGGGGAATGGCACCGGCGGGCGTGTGCAGCGGGTCGAACGTGGCGAGCACCGAACGGTGACCGTCCAACGGGTCGGGCTCGAAGCGCCAGGCGGAGAGATCGCTGGAAACCGGTAGCTCGTCGAGCTGCTCGACACCAGTCACGGCGCCCGCCTTGGTGACCGAGAATCCGTTCGCGGCGGAGAAGGAGTCGTAATCGAGCAGGTCGACAACCCTGCTCGACACGTTCGTGCCGACGATCCGCTTGAGGTGCCCGTAGGCGAAGCGCAGTCCCTCGGTCACGTCGGACGCAACGACATAGGTATCGGTGGGCTTATCCCAGTAGTAGTTGATGCCCGCAGTCGTCGTGATGTGCTGACCCTGGCCTTCGGTGCACGGCGAGACTCCCGTCGCGCAGGGCGGCACTCGAGGCTGATCGAGCGCGCTGGGCAGGATGAACATCGGCATCTTCTGATACCCGGACCGAGCGCCGATGTTCTTGTCGACTGAGCCCCTCACACCGGTCTCGGTGATCGGGGTGCTGTAGTCCGACAGCAGCCGAGTCTGGTAGTAGCCGGGCGGCAGGCCCCGGAAGACGGCACAGGTAGGTCGTCCGCGCTCGAAGCTGAAGTCGAGGCCCGCGGGGTACCCGTTCGCGTAGCCCGCGGACTTGTAGTAGTCGTCGCAGCCGCCCGCTCGTACGCGCTGCACGTACAAGGGCTGCGCGAAGGGATCGAGCGGGAGCATCTCCATCGGCCGGTCGAGTATCCCCTCTACCGATGGCGCCATCGCGGGCGTGAGGACGTAGGTCTCATTCGGCGCCGGGATGTTGTGGATGTAGCGCGATTCGGCCACGAAGGTGAGCCCCTGCACCACGCAGGTCGGCAGCATCACCTCCTGGTTGGCCCCGGTGACCGCGACAGGCGTGTAGCCGCAGTACTCACCGGCCAACGCGGGACCGTCGGGAACGGCAGAGATCACGACGTTGCCCGCCGAATCGACACTCGAGGTCACCATCGGTGCCGATGCCGGGTCCACCGGCTTGACGACATTCGCGCCTTGGGCGTCGAGGCCGGCGTACCAGATGAGCGATGGCGTGCCCGGAGTAGCGGTACCACCGAGGACGGATGACACCGCGTTCCAGGTCCCGGAGGCGGGCAGACTACCGAGGCTGGCGGGCCGGGCCATCACCGCCCGACCGGAGGCGAACGACGCGTTTGGCATCTGTGTGAGCACACCGGCACCCTGCTGCCACACGGGCACCCCGTCGATCGGGGATGCGGAGGCGGCGAGCGCGCCGCGGATGACGGAGTCGCGCAGACCTTCCTTGTGGAGCGCGCCCGCTCCGGCTGCCACCATGGCGGCAGCCGTCAGGGTCGAACCCATCCGGCCCCGCTTCGTCGCCGAGGGAATGAGACGGCTGCTGTCAGAAGTGCCCCAGGCCTGGCTCGTCTGGTCGAGGCCTGGGATCTCGGCGGCGAGGCGCGAATACGACGGCAACAGGGCAGTGGGCCCGACGGGGGCAAGGAGATCTGGCTTGACGCCACCGTCGATTCCGGGACCAGCCGAGCTGGTCGGCACCACGGCGCGATCCGTGCGGGTGCCCGTGGCGGCGCCGACGGTGACCACCTCGGGGAAGTTGGCC
>JANMIX010000302.1:0-2082 GCA_031376015.1 Acidimicrobiia bacterium
ATCACCGCGACATAGGCGGTCCGTGAGTCGGGGGAGACCACGATGCCCCGCGGATAGGGCCCCATGGGAAGACGCTTCACTTCCTTGCCCGACGCGGCGTCGATCACCGACAGGTCGAAGCCACACCAGTTGGTGACCAGCACCCAACGGCCATCGGGAGAGACGGCCACGTACTTGGGCACGGGTCCGACCTCGATGACCTGGTCGATCTTCAGGGTGGCCACATCGATGCGGTACACGAAGCTGTGGTCGTAGCCGGCGGATGGGTTGCACACGTCGTCACCGGGGTGCGAGAACCCGGGCCCGTACATCTCGTAGTTCGACACGTAGGCCTTGGTGCCGTCGGTGGTGAATGCGACCTCGACCGGCCCGCCTTTGACGGTGCCCGCCGGGTACCTGGTGATACCGAAGTCAGCCAGACGCACCGAATCGTCGATGGTGCCCAACACGGCGCCATCCGATCGATAGGCCTTGACCGTGTGGCTGTAGATCATGTTCTGGGCGAACACGACGCCGTGGCGCGACGCCACCACCGATTTGGGTGTCAGACCACCGGTGAGCCGCTTCGACAGCGCCATCTTGGTGCCCACGGTGGAGCGAGGAGGCCCCGCATCCGGTGCGAGGGGAACCGTCGAGGTCGAGGCCCCACCCGACGAGGCTGCGGAGGCAGTGGAGGAGGTGGTTGAGGAAGCTGGCGCGCCGGCAGCCGTGTCGGTCTTGGTGCGATTCTCGCCGCGGCTTGCCACGACGCCGCCCACCAGGAGGGTGACCACAACGACTGCCAGCAACCGCCATCTGGCTGGAGTCATGGGGGCGAGTCTCTCAGATGCCCGCGTCCGGCCGAGGTCATCCCGGCACGTCGGCCATCGCCTCCCATCCTGCAGGGGGTGGTGCCAGGCGCCAGAACTGTTCGGGCGCAGGTGCCGCCAAACGCTCCGCCAGGCGGTGATCCTCACAGAGGGGTACCCACTGCGAGCGGTAACACCGCAGCGCCTCGACCTTGCGTTCCTGGTCGGTCGAGGTCGGCAGAATGGCGGGAGTCGGCCACCACGTTCGCTGGCTGAACAGCGACGCCAGCCGCCAGGCCAGCATCCCCGGGAGGTTGCAGTAGCCGGCGTCCTCGTAGCAGAACCATGAAATATCCTCGAGGCGCTGGAGGAGCAGTCGCATCGCCCGGTGCACCAGGTCGTGGTCGGGGTTGACGAGACCGAAGGGGAAGAGCACGGCGGTGGGGGCGAGCGCGCCGAGGACGTCCTCCAGGTCGGCGGCCACTTCCTCGGGGGTGAAGGGCCCGCCGCCCTCGCTGAAGTACTGATGGTCCACGAACTCCCGCCATTGGGCCACGGCACCCAACTTCGTCAACGCCGCCAGGTCCTCCGCACGGCGCAGGCTGATGATGTCGTCACCGGCCCGGAACCCGCCCCTGGCATCCCATTCGGTGGGTGGCGAGGGATAGCGGTCGGGCGGGCCACCCATGACGGTGACCACGGTGGCCCCCGGATGAGCCGCCAAAAGCAGGCCTGCACCCATCACGGCATCGTCGAAATGGGGCGACACGACCACCAGCCGCGCCAATTCCGCCTCGGTGACGGGCGAGATCCAATCGGCCATCGACACTTGGTATCCCCGTTCTGTCTTGTCACGCTCACCCACTAGGGCGACGGCGCTGATCCGGTCCGTGAGTGCTCGTGACACCGCTCGCGGCGGAGAACATTCTCGCCTACCGGCGCCGGCTTGGCCGACTCGATCACGGCTTGAGAGCGTGACGCTGGCGGTCCAACCAGCCCAGCAGCACGGCGATGGCCCGGGGGTCATGGCGCAGCAGGTGGCGGGCCCCGCGGATGATGCGCAGTTCGGCGTCGCCGTGCGCGTCGGCCAGCGCACGGGCATCCAGGTCGGGCACGGACTCATCGTCGCTGCCGTGCACCACCAGCAGCGGACGAGGTGCCACCACCTCCACGCAGCGTTCCGCCCGGTTGTTGCGCAACTCCCGCGACCAGGCGTCGAAGGACGGCGGGAACGTGGGATCGGTGACCAACTCGATGTCACGGGCGTGCTCGAGCAGCCGGCGCGGCTGGCTGG
>JANMIX010000314.1:0-4890 GCA_031376015.1 Acidimicrobiia bacterium
GTCCATCGAGGTGAGCAGAATCTCCCCGGCGCCGAGGCGTTGCACCTCCTCGGCCCAGGAGATCGCGTCGAGGCCGGTGGGTTTGCGGCCCCCGTGGGTGAAGACCTCGAAGCCGCCCTGGGAGCGGCGGGCGTCGATGGCCACGACCGCGCACTGCGAACCGAACTCGTTTGCGATCTCGCTGATCAACTCCGAGCGGGCCACCGCCGAGGTGTTGACCGACACTTTGTCGGCGCCGGCCCGCAGCAGGCGACGAGCGTCGTCGACGGCGCGGATCCCACCCCCGACGGTGAAGGGGATGAAGACCTGCTCGGCGGTGCGGGCCACGACATCCACGATCGTGTCCCTGGCCCCGGAGGATGCAGTGATGTCGAGGAAGACCAACTCGTCGGCGCCCTCACGGTCGTAGCGGGCGGCCAGTTCAACCGGATCACCGGCGTCGATGAGGTCGACGAAGTTGACCCCCTTCACCACCCGGCCGGCGTCGACGTCGAGGCAGGGAATAACTCGGGCGGTTCTCATCGGGAGGCTCCCTCGCGGGCGACACGAGCCTCGCGCACGGTGAATCGACCTTCGTAGATGGCTCGGCCCACGATGGCGCCGGCCAGGCGCCGGTCACCGGCGGACAGGGCCGCCAACGCGTCCAGATCCGCCAGCGACGACACACCGCCGGAAGCGATGACCGGAATCTCGACCGCGGCCAGCACCGCGGCAAGGCCCGTCAGGTCGGGGCCTTCCAGCGTGCCGTCACGGCCGATCTCGGTGACCACGAGAGCGGCCACACCGGTGCCCTCGAAGCCGCGGGCCACCTCGAGCACCGAACGGCCCGACCCTTCACGCCAACCCCGCACCGCCACGTCGTCGCCGCGGGCGTCGAGACCCACCGCCACCCGTCCGGGGTTGGCGGCGGCGACTGCGGCCA
The DNA here is from genome assembly GCA_031376015.1 of Acidimicrobiia bacterium. Lineage (GTDB taxonomy): Bacteria > Actinomycetota > Acidimicrobiia > Acidimicrobiales > JACDCH01 > JANMIX01. Next base: position 923 of record JANMIX010000314.1, read on the forward strand.
CCACGTCGGGATGTTCCAGCGCCGCGGTGCCGAACACCACCCGGGCCACTCCCGCCTCGAACAGCGCCTCGGCGTCGGCGGCGGTGCGCACGCCCCCGCCCGTCTGCACCGGCAGGTCGACGGCGGCGGCGATCGCCTCGATCACCGGCCGGTTCACCGGTTCGCCACTGCGGGCCGCGTCCAGGTCGACGACATGGATCCAGTCGGCGCCTTCCTCGGCGAAGCGCAGGGCCTGACCGAGCGGGTCGTCGCCGTACACCGTGCCCTGTGCGTAGTCGCCCTGGTAGAGGCGCACGCACTGCCCGCCCAACAGATCGATGGCGGGGTACAACTCGAACCCGGTGGCATCGGTGCTCATGACGCCACCGGCGCGCAGTCGTTGACGAAATTGCGCAGCAGGGCCAGGCCTGCCTCGCCCGATTTCTCGGGGTGGAACTGGGTGGCCCGAACGTTGCCCCGCTCCACCACCGCCACCACGGGGCCCCCGTAGTCGCAGGTGGCCACCACGTGGACCGAGTCATCGGGGGCGTAGCTGTGCACGAAGTACATCCACGCCGGATCGGGAAGCCCGTGCAACAACGACGACGGGCGGCTGATGTGCAGGGTGTTCCACTGCATCTGGGGGTGCTTCTCCCCTTCCGGCAGGCGCCGAACCACGCCGGGCAGGATCCCCAGCCCGGCCCGGCCGGGATCCTCCTCGGACTCGTCATAGAGGAGTTGCATGCCGACGCAGATCCCCAGGAAGGGCCGGCCGCTGGCCGCCGCCGTGCGGGCCACGCTGGCCAGCCCTGTTCGTTCCAGGGCGTCCATGCACCGCCCGAAGGCACCGACACCGGGCAACACCACCCCGGCCGCCGACGCGATCAGATCGGGGTCGCTGGTGAGGCGGGCATCCGCGCCCACGCGCTGCAGAGCCTTCTCGGCCGAGCGCAGGTTGCCGATGCCGTAGTCCATGACCGCCAGCAACGGTGCGCGTCCGGGGCTCACAACACACCCTTGGTGGAGGGCACGGCGCTGTCCTCGATTCGCACCGCGGCCCGAAGGCAACGGGCCACGCCCTTGAAGGCGGCCTCCACCACGTGATGCGTATTCTCCCCCGCCCGCTTGCGCACGTGCAGGGTGATCCCCGCCGCAGTGGCGAACGAGTGCCAGAAATGCCCCGCCATCTCGGGGTTGAACGGCGGGTCGCCCAGCGGCAGCACCTCGCCGAACGGCACGTCCCACACCACGAAGGGACGGCCCGAGAGGTCCAGTGCCACCTCGATGAGGGCTTCGTCCAAGGGAAACAGCCCTGACGCGAAGCGGGCGACGCCGACCTTGTCGCCCAGCGCCTCGGCCATGCACTCCCCGAGGGTGATGCCCACGTCCTCGACGGTGTGGTGGCCGTCGACCTGAAGGTCGCCGCGGGCCTCGACGGTGAGCCCGAAGCCGCCGTGGCGGCCCAGTTGGTCGAGCATGTGATCGAAGAAGGGCAGGCCCGTGCGCACCTGCACACCCACGCCGGTGGCGGCACCGTCGAGATCGAGGGCGACGGCGACGTCGGTCTCCTTGGTCTGTCGATGGCGATCGGCCATCCGTGGGTTGCTCACGTCAGAACCTCCTCGAGGGCGCCCAGGAAGGCATCGTCCTCCTCCGTGGTGCCCACGGTGACCCGAAGGCAGCCTTCCAGACGCGGCCATGACGAAAAATCGCGGACCAGCACGGACCGCTCCAGGAGGTCGTTCCACACGGCATGCCCGTCACGGGACCGGGGCCGGAACAGCACGAAGTTGGCGCCGGAGGGCCAGAGGTCGACGTCCAGGTCGGCCAGGCGAGCCACCAGCCGCCCGCGCTCCTCGACGAGCGCCGCCACCCGGGCATCCATGTCGTCCTTCTCTTCCAGGGCCAGCACCCCGGCCAGTTGCTTCAGCGTGTCGAGGTGGTACGGCAGCACGACCTTGTCGAGTTCGGACACCAGCCACTCCGGCCCGATGAGATAACCCAGCCGCGCCGCCGCCATCGACCAGGTCTTGGAGAACGTCCGGGTCACCACCAACGGCCGGTCGTCGTGCACCAGGCCAAGCGCCGACCAGGGCGCGAACTGGCCATACGCCTCGTCGACCACCAGCAGGCCGGGCACGAGGTCGAGCACCTCGCGCACCGTGGCCTCGGTCTCGACCATCCCGGTGGGGTTGTTGGGCGAACACAAGTAGGTGATGACCGGTGAGGCGGCATCGAGCACGCGGCGCACCTCGGCCAGATCCAGGGAGAAATCGGCGCACCGCTCTCCCTCGGCAACGGCGGTGCCGGTGATGCGAGCGATGTGGGAGTGCAGGGCGTAGGTGGGCTCGAACACAGCCACCGAACGGCCCGGACCTCCGTAGGCCAGACAGAGCGTCTGCAGCACCTCATTGGAGCCGTTGGCGGCGAAGACCATCCCGGCGTCGACACCGTGATGCTCGGCGATCGCCTGGCGCAGCGCGGTGGCGGCGCGATCGGGGTAGCGATGCCACTCCACATCCCGCACCGCCTCGGCCAGGCGCTCGGTGAAGCGCGCCGGGGGCGACACGGGCGCCTCGTTGGTATTGAGGCGGACCTTCACCTCCACCTGGGGCGAGTGGTAGCCCTCCATGAGGGCCACGTCGTCACGGGGTGTGGGACGCGGCGATGCCCCGGACGGGCGCGCCGGACCGGTGGTCACCGCGTTCTCCGGAGCCGGATCGACTCGGCGTGGGCGTCGAGTCCCTCGGCGCGGGCCAACGCCTCCACATGGGGCGCCAGCGTCTCGAAGGCGGCCCGATCGGCTGCCACGAAGTGGACCGGCTTGGTGAAGTCATCCGGTGTCAGCGCGCCGGCGTAGCGCGCCGAGCCGTGGGTGGGCAGCACATGGGACGGACCGGCGGCGTAGTCCCCGATGGAGGCCGGTGCCCACGGGCCGCTGAACACCGCGCCGGCGTGGCGCACCATGCCCTCGAGCGGCTCGGGGTCGGCCACGAGCAACTCGAGGTGCTCGGGCGCGATGGCGTTGGCCACCACCATGGCGGCGAGGGGATCGTCCACCAGCACGCAGTAGCCGTTGCGCTGCAGCGTGGCAGTGATGTCCTCGCGGCGCGGGGCGGAGGCGACCAGGGCCTCGATGGCGGCCACGATCCCCTCGGCGGCCGCCTCGTCCCAGGTGACCAACCAGGCCAGGCCGTCGGGGCCGTGTTCGGCTTGCAGGATCACGTCGATGGCGGCGAGGTCGGCCCCGATCGAGTCGTCGGCCAGCACGACCACCTCGGACGGACCGGCGAAGGCGGAGGGAACCCCCACACGCCCCTCACCGGCCACCTCCCGCTTGGCCACCGCCACGTAGAGGTTGCCGGGCCCTACGATCACGTCCACCGCGGGCACCGACTCGGTGCCATAGGCCATGGCCGCCACGGCTTGGGCACCGCCGATGCGGAACACCGCGTCGACTCCCGCCACCTCGGCCGCCGCCAAGACCACCTCCGGCACCGCGCCGTCGCGTCCGGGGGGCACACACACGATCACCTCGCCGACACCGGCCACCCTGGCCGGCACCGCGGTGTGCAGCACGGTGGACGGATAGGCCGCTCGCCCACCGGGCACGTAGCAACCCGCCCGGTCCACGGGGAGGCGTCGCGTGCGCACTACGAGGCCCTCGCTCTGCCAGCGCACATCGGCGGCCAGCTCGGCGCGACCGAACGCGTCGAGATTCGCCGCCGCGGCCACCAGGCCGTCGCGCACGTCGGCCGGGAGGGCGTCGAGCGCACGTTTCCACTCCTGGCGTGGCACCTCGAGCGCATCGAGACGAACTCTGTCGAATCGCTCCGTGCACGCCCGAACGGCTGCATCGCCGCGGTTGCGTACCTCGGCCTGTATCGCGCGCACCGACGCGACGCGGGCCGCATCGCCGCCGTCGCCGCCCGGACGCGGCAGGCGGCCCGGCACCTCTGCCAGGGGTACCCCACGCAGGTCGAGGCGGG
>JANMIX010000363.1:0-3141 GCA_031376015.1 Acidimicrobiia bacterium
CGATCCGACCGCCAGGTCGGCCCCGTTGCCCAAGGGCGCCAGCAGGGAAGGAAGCGACACGGGATCGTGCTGCAGGTCCGAATCCATCTCGATGAGGGCGTCGTAGCCGTGATCCATCCCCCAGCGGAACCCGGCGCGGTAGGCCGAGCCGAGACCGGCCTTGCCGGGGCGGCGCAGCACCTGGATACCGCCGAGGGCCGACGCGGTGGCCTCTGCCAAATCGGCGGTGCCGTCCGGTGACCCGTCATCGACCACGAGGATCTCGGCCTGGGGAAGCGAGACGCGCACCAGGCCCAGCACCTCCTCGATGTTCTCCGCCTCGTTGAATGTCGGCAGCACGACCAGTGGACGGGCGGGCGGGGCGGGGCTGGCGGCAGCGGCCAGTGAGGGAGAGATTTCCATGCGGCGAAGGGGGGTGCCCGGAGCGGACGGGACCGGTCGTTAGTGTACGGGTGGATCCATTCCCGGTTCCAAGCGCTGATGCCCCGCCGCCCCGCCCACGCCGCTCCTCGCCATCGGAAGGCACCCTCCCACCGATCCGCTCGGCCGCCGCGTCCGGCGTACGCCGCGGCTCGTCGCGGGGCCGAACGCTGGATCCCGCGGATCGTGGTGGCACTGGTTGCCTATGTGCCGCAGTTGCAGACCGAACCCGGCCGCGTCATGGCCGACACCAAGACCTACCTGACCATCGACCCGGGCCGTCTGCTCTCGAGGGCATGGTCGATGTGGGATCCGCACCTGGCCAACGGGGTCGTGACACACCAGAACATCGGCTACCTGTGGCCGATGGGCCCGTGGTTCTGGGTGCTCGACCATCTGGGGTCGCCGATGTGGGTGGCGCAGCGACTCTGGTTCGGCACGATCATCGCGGCGGCTGCCTACGGGGTGGTGTGGCTCCTCCGCACCTTCGAATGGGACGGTCCCGAGGTCTGGGTGGCGGCGCTCGTCTACGCACTGTCGCCCTACCTCCTGTCCGTGGGCCAGCGCATCTCGGTGCTCCTGCTGCCCTTCGCCGCCCTCCCCTGGATGATCGGCCTCGTGGCCCGCGGGCTGCGCTCCGGTGGATGGCGTCACCCCGCAGCCTTCGCCCTCCTCGTGGCGACGGTCGGGTCGGTGAACCTGACCAGCCTCGTGCTGGCCGGCTTGGGGCCGGTGCTCTACCTGCTGTGGGCCGTGAGCGTGCGCCAGGCCAGGCCGCGCGCCGCCGTCGCGCTCTCGGCTCGGATCGGTGCGCTCACCGTGCTGGTGAACGCCTGGTGGCTGGCGGGCTTGTGGGTCCAATCGGGTTACGGCATCGACATCCTCCGCTACACCGAAACGGCCCGGGTGGTGTCGCTTGCCTCCACCGCGGTCGAGGTCCTGCGCGGGCTCGGCTACTGGTTCTTCTACGGCGGCGACAAGCTCGGACTGTGGATGGAGCCGGCGCGCGGTTACGCCGAGGACCTGCGCCTGCTCGGCCTCTCCTTGCTGTTCCCGCTCGTGGCGCTGACCGGCGCCGCGGTGGCGCGGTTCCGGGAGCGTTCGTTCTTCCTCGTGCTGTTGGTGGTGGGCACCCTCGTGTCGGTCGGCGCCCACCCCTGGGACGACCCCACTGCGCTCGGGCGGGCGGTGGAATCCGTGCTCGACTCCGACCGGGGACTGGCCCTGCGCAGCCTGCCCCGCGCCTTGCCGCTGGTGGCCCTGGCGGTCGCGGTCCTGGTGGCTGCGGCGGTGGCAGTGCTCGCCCGCCGGCGTCCCCGCCTGCGATGGGGGGCAGTGGCGCTGGTGATGCTGGCGGCGGTGGTGAACCTGCCCCCGCTGTGGCAGCGCGCCCTGGTGCCCGAGAACCTGGCCCGCGACGAGGCATTGCCCTCGTACTGGGTCGAAGCGGCGCGGGCCCTCGATGCGCAGGGATCCGCCACCCGGGTGCTGGAGGTGCCCGGCCTCGACTTCGCTACCTACCGGTGGGGCAACACGGTCGATCCGGTGCTGCCGGGGCTGATGGACCGGCCCGACCTGTACCGCGAGCTCATCCCCTACGCCACACCCCCGTCGGCCGATCTGCTGGTGGCGCTGGATCATCGCCTGCAGGAGCGCACCGCCGAACCCGGACAGCTGGCGGCCATCGCCCGGCTCATGAGCGTGGGCTCGGTGGTGGCACGAGGCGACACCCAATGGGAGCGCTACAGCACGCCGCGGCCGCGTCTGGTGTGGCAGGCCTTGAGCACAGAACCCGGCCTTGATCCTCCGGTCGGTTTCGGCCCCCGCCTGGCCAACGATGCCGCCCGCCGGGCCACGCAGTTCGACGAGTTGTTCCTGCAGACCCCGGCCACCAAGGACGAACCTCCCCCCGTTGGGATCTTCGGGGTCCAGAACGCCCAGGAGATCCTCCGGCTCCAGAGTGCGGCGGCCCCGATCGTGGTCGCCGGAAGCGGTGACGGTCTGGTCGACGCGGCCGCGGCGGGACTGCTCGATGGCACCGAGTTGATCCGCTACACCGCCTCGACCCCGGATCCGGCTGCCGTCCGAGCGAGCGCAGGCACCGACGGTGTGCTGCTCGTCACCGACTCGAACCGGCGGCGGGGTCAGCGCTGGACCACGTTGCGGGCCACGGCCGGCTTCACCATGGAGGCCGGCACGGACCTGCTGGCGAAGGACCTCACGGATAACCCGCTCGACGTGTTCGGCACCTCCGGCGACGCCGCCCGCACGGTGGCCGTGCACCGGGGCGGCGTGCACGCCAACGCCACCGGGTACGGAAACCCCTTCTACTTCACCCCCGAGTTGCGGCCCGCCAACGCCATCGACGGTGACCCGCTCACCGCCTGGCGCACCAACGCCTTCCTGGACGCACGCGGCCAGCGACTCGAACTGCGATTCGACGCACCGACACGAGCCGGGCACCTGGTGCTGCTGCAACCCATCACCGAAGCCCGCAACCGCTCGATCACCCGGGTGCGGTTGCGCTTCGATGACGGCGCTCCCCTCGACGTCGACCTGCACGAGGCGTCGAACCGCCTGCCGGGCGAGCGGATCGACTTCGAGACTCGGACCTTCCAACAGCGGTCCATCGAGATCCTGGCCGACTCGGCTGGCGTGCACGACAGCTACGCCGATCTGGCCAGCGAGGGCTTCGCCGAGGTGATGGTGGGCGACGAGAAC
>JANMIX010000412.1:0-1965 GCA_031376015.1 Acidimicrobiia bacterium
CGCGTACCGTCGGCCGCGCCATCCGCCTCTCCATCGTGGCGGTGGTGCTCCTCAACCTCATCATGAGCCTCATCTTCTGGGGCGGCGGCAACACCGTGAGCCTCACCGGATAAGCCATGCGCCTCACGCTCCGTAACCGCAACATCATCACCGGCCTGGTGGCCACCACCCTCCTCTTCTCCCTCGTGGTGCTCGGGGTGAAGGCCAGCTTCGGCGAGTTCGATGACATCTACCGTCTCCGGGCCAGCTTCGACAGCGCCGGCCAGGGCCTGCAGCGCGGCTCGGACGTCAAGATCCGCGGCATCAACGTGGGCACCGTCGAGTCGGTCAAGCTCAAGGACGGCCGGGCCCTGGTGACGATGGACATCAAGCGCTCCGAGCGGATTCCGTCGTCATCGGCCGCGGTGGTGCGGCCCAAGACCCTCTTCGGCGAGAAGTTCATCGACGTGGTGCCCTGCCCCGACCCCAAGGACCCCCAGAAGACCTCGGCCGAAACGGGCACGTGCGCCGACGAGAACAGCGGCCCGTACTACCCGACGAACGGCACTGCCGAGTTCCCGGCCGAGCGAACCGTCGGCGGTTTCGAGCTCGAGCGAGTGCTCACCGATGCCTACCCGCTGCTACGCGACATCAAGCCGTCCGAGCTGATGACGGTGCTCGACACCCTGGGCGCCGCCTCGCGCAATATGGGCCCCGCCATCAACCGCCAGTTGGTCAACGGCAAGAAGGTGCTCGACGTCTTCGACGCCCATGACGCCGACACCCGCGTCTTCCTGCAGTCGCTCGCCCAGTTGTCCTCGGAGTTGGGCCTGCGGGGCAACGACATCGTGGCGCTGGCCCGTCAACTCAATGTGGCGCTACCCACCATCAACGCCCGCGGCGCCCGGCTCACCCAGTTGCTGCAACAGACAGCCCGGCTGTCGGGCGACGTCGCCGACCTGCTGGAGAACAACAAGGCGTTCTTCGACGAGTCACTGGGCCCCGGCGACGAGGTCATCCAGACGCTGTACGACCACCGCAACGACCTCGTGCCGCTGGTGGTGGGTCTGCGCCACTACGCCCAGTTCCTGGTCGAGGTCAGCAGGATCCCCCTCACGGACGGCACGATCATGGCGGCCGTGAAGGGACTCACCGGCGGGGATGCCTGCACGGTGCCCATCTTCGACTGCACGGCGGCGACCGCGGCACCCTCGGTAAGCGGCGCCGGCAAAGGCCCGACCGGCACGGGAGCACCCGCGGGTGGGTTGCTGGGAGGCGTCACCGGCATCGCCGACCCCGGTGTGCGGGCGCTACTCGGTTTCATCGACGGGCTGGGGACGGGTTCGTGACCCGCATCGCCATCAAGTTCGGCGTCTTCGTCCTGGTCTGCCTGTCGCTGACCATTGCCCTCGCCTTCACCATCGGCAACATCAACGTCCGCGACCCTCTGGGCCGCAACTACTACAACGTCGCCGCCACCTTCGACGACGTGACCGGCCTCCTGCCCGACGACAACGTGAAGATCGCCGGCGTGGTCGTGGGCAAGATCTCCGGGATCGAGGCCAAGTCCGGTCGGGCCCGGGTCACCTTTCTGGTCAAGGACTCGGTGCGGATACCCGCCGACTCCGCTGCCTCCATCCGTTGGCGCAACCTCATCGGCCAGCGCTACCTCTACCTCCAGCCGGGCACCGCACCCACGATGCTCCCCGACGACGGCAAGGCCACCATCGAGCAGACGACGTCCGTGGTCGACATCGGCGAGCTGTTCAACCGGCTCGGACCGATCATCTCCTCGATCGATGAGAAGCAGGTCAACCAGTTCCTGGAGACGATCTCCCAGGCGTTGCAGGGCAACACCGACAAGGTCGGCCAGGCCATCGACGACCTGGCGGTGCTGGCCCGCACCTTGTCGTCACGCGACGCCACCATCGGTCGCCTCCTCACCAACCTCAACACGCTGGCGGGCACCATCACGAACCGGGATCA
>JANMIX010000423.1:0-2324 GCA_031376015.1 Acidimicrobiia bacterium
AGATCCCGGTCATCGCCGGGGTCCGGATCGAGATGCTGGTGGGGGTGGGGATGGTCGTGGTGCTCGCTGCGCCAGGACGCTTCGGCCAGCGACACCACCTCCCGCAGGGGCCGGCCGGTGAGGCGGGCAACCTTGGCGGCGTCGTCGTGTTCCACCTTCACCCGGCCCGGCGACACCTTCACCCGCACCGGTAGGTCATCGACCGACGCGGTGGCCTCCTCCCGGGTCGATGCCCAGCGTTGCACCGTGGTGCCGCGAACCCCGAGCGTGCCGGTCTCGCTGCGCAGCACTTCGGCCAGTTGGCCCAGCAGTGCCGGGTCGGCCAGCACGTGCACCGTGTGGGCGGGCCGGCCCTTCTTCATGAGGATGGACGTGACCCAGGCATCGGCCGCGCCGGCGTCGAGAAGTGCCTCGACGGCGTGGGCGAGGGTCTCGCCGGTGGCGTCGTCGACGTTGGTCTCCAACACCACCAGCGACTGACCGCCGGCACCGGCGAAGCTGGCGTCGGCCACCTCGCCGATCACGATCTGCAGCAGGTTCGGCCGGCCGTCGGGGTCGGCGGTCCCGGCGCCGAACCCGGTGGCGGCCACCGTCATGGCGGGAAGGGCTCCGAAGTGGGCCAGCGCGCTGACGATGGCGGCGCCGGTCGGCGTGGTCAGCTCGACCGGGGTGTCCAGGCCGTAGGTGGGACAGCCCCGCAACAGTTCGAGGGTGGCGGGGGCGGGGTTCGGCAGCATGCCGTGCGCGGCGCGGACCATGCCGGTGCCGGTGGCCACCGCCGAGCAGTGGACGGTGTCGATGCCCAGCACCTCCAGCGCCGCGCAGGTACCGACGATGTCGATGATGGCGTCGATGGCACCGACCTCGTGGAAATGCACCTGCTCGGGGGGACGGCGGTGGAGCCGGCCTTCGGCCACCGCCAGCGCATCGAAGATCGCCATGGCCCGCTGACGGACCCGGTCGGGCAGGCGGGCCTCGTCGACCATGCCGGCGATGTGGCCGTAGGTCCGCACCACCGAGGTCTCCTCGGCCCGCACGTGGACCTGCGTGCCGGCGACGCCCGCTCGCAGCACGGGCTCGGCCGCGATCGACCAGCCACCGACCGGCAGCCGTTCGAGCAGGCCGCGGACCTCCGCGACATCGGCGCCGGCGTCCACCAGCGCGCCCAGCGACATGTCGCCGGCGATGCCGGAGAAGCAGTGGAACCAGGCGGCGGTGCTCAAAGGGCCCTCACTTCAGAAGGCGGCGCACTGCCATGGCGGCGCCGAAACCGTTGTCGATCCCCACCACGGTGATACCCGACGCGCACGAGGCCAGCATCGCCAGTAGGGCGGTGACTCCCTCGAGGGAGGCGCCGTAGCCCACCGAGGTCGGCACCGCCACCACCGGTGCCGGGGTAAGGCCGCCGACGAGCGACGCCAGCGCGCCCTCCATGCCCGCCACCACGATCACTGCGTCGGCCTCCGCCAGGGCGTCGACCGACACCAGCAGCCGGTGCACCCCCGCCACACCCACGTCGGTGAGTTGCACGGGGTCGAGGCCGTGGGCGCCCAGCACCGCCGCGCATTCGGTGGCCACCGGCAGATCGGCCGTGCCGGCCACCGCCAGCACGACGCGCTCGGGTCGGGGGGCGGCAGCCCGCCACACGATGGTGGCCGGATGCCCTTCCACCATGTGCACTGCGCCGCCGGGGTTTGCCTCCAGGGCCGAGTGGACCTGGTCGGGGTTGGCTCTCGACACCACGATCGGGCTGTCGCTGTGTGCCAGCAGTTCCCGCACGATGGCTGCGACCTGACCAGGGGTCTTGCCGGGCCCGTAGACGGCCTCCGCCACGCCCTGGCGCAGCGCCCGGTGGTGATCGACACGGGCAAAGCCCAGGTCGGCGAAGGGAAGCCGGCGCAATTCAGCCACGGCATCGTCGGCCGAGCGCGCGCCGGAGCGCACGTCGTCGAGCAAACGGCGGATCGCGGGTTCGTCCACGTCACCTATCCTGCTCGCTCGTGCCCTCGCCTGCCGACCCCGGACGCGTCGCGTACCTCGGCCCTCCCGGCACCTTCGCCGAGCAGGCGCTGTTGTCGCAGCCCGATCTGGCTGCCGCGGAACTGGTTCCGTACCCCACCATCCCCGACGTGATCGAGGCGGTGGCCAGCAAAGAGGTCGATTACGGGGTCGTCCCCTTGGAGAACGCCATCGAGGGTGCGGTCAACGTCACCCTCGACATCCTGGCCTTCGACGTGGACCTGTTGGTGCAGCGCGAGGTCGTCATCTCGGTGCAGATGAACCTGCTGGCGGTACCGGGCGTCACGATGGCCGATGTCGAGCGG
>JANMIX010000429.1:0-2302 GCA_031376015.1 Acidimicrobiia bacterium
CTGCAGGTCGACGTTGCGCGCCGCCACGTTGACCAGGAACCGGGCCACGCGGTCCGGACCGATCACCGGGCGCCGGGCCGCGTGGCGATCGGGGCCGCCGTCGGAGATCAGCACCACCGACGGATCGCAGAGGGCCACGACCTGCTGCACGTTGCCGGATGCCACCGCCCCCACCAAACGGCCCAGCAGGTTGCGATCGGCCGCCGACACGGCAGGCACGCTGGCATCGCGCACCTTGCGCCGGGCCCGGCTGGCCACCTGCCGGCAGGCCTCCTCGGAACGGCCCACCGCGGCGGCGATCGATGCGAAGGGCTCGCGGAACACGTCCGCCAGCAGGAACACCGCCCGCTCGGTGGGCGTGAGACGGTCGAGCAGCACCAGGAAACCGAGCGTGAGCGACTCCGCCAACTCGACCCCGGCCTCGGGGTCGGGCGTGGTGGAGACAGGCTCGGGGAGCCACGGCCCCACATAGTCCTCCCGGCGCCGGGCCACCGAACGGACGCGGTCCAGGGCGAGGCGGGTGGTGACGGTGGTCAACCAGGCCGCGGGCCGTTCTATGGCGGCCTGGTCGGCGCCCTCCCAGCGCAGCCAGGCGTCCTGCACAACGTCCTCGGCATCGGCGATCGAGCCCAACATGCGGTACGCCAGCCCCAACAGGCGGGGCCGCTCCACGAAGAAGGTGTCGGCCGCGTGACCGGCGCTCACGGTGCGACCACCGCGGTGGGGCGCGCCCGCTGCGCGAAGGCGGCCGCGAGCTCACCGGCTCGTGCCCCCGAGGCGAAGGCGGCGTCGGACAGCAGGCCCTCGGCGCCGATCCAGTCGCCGGCGACGAACAGGCCGGGGGCGCCCGCCACCTCGACCGTCGGGCGCCCCGCCAGACCTCGGCCCGGCCGCGGCAACGCGTGGGTGACGATCATGCGGTGCAGGAAGCGGTCGGTCACCAGCGACTCGTCATCGATGCCGGCGAGGCGGGCGAGATCCCACAGCTCGGCGCGATCCTCTTCGCTGGTGCGGGCGCCGTAACGCATGAGGTGCACCACGAAGCACCCGTCGGGGGCCAGCGCAGCCGACGGTGAGTGGCGCGAGAGGTAGAGCGGCCGGCCCATGCCCAGCACGACCGGGTACCGGGGCGCACGCCGGACACCCAGATCGAGACAGGCGGCGGTTACCTCGGTGCCCAGGTCACCCCATCCCGGGTCCACGGGCAGCAACGACTTCATGGCCGCGGGGCCACCGGCGGCCAGCACCACCGAACCGGCGCGCACCGGCGAGGCGCCGGCGGTCTGGACCACCCACCCGCCGGCACCGTCGGCGTCGCCCGCCCGTTCGATTCCGGTGACGGCGCCGTGTCGCACCTGTCCCCCGGCCTCGACCAGCAAGGCCTCCAGGGCCTCGACGAGCGTGCGCCAACCACCGTCGATGTAGAGCACGTTGTCGGCCATCGCCATCTGCACCTGCGTCACCGCCGCGTCGGCCGAGAACTCCTCGAAGGCGGAGGCGTAGGTGGCGGTGCGCACTAGGGCCTCGAGCAGCAAACGGGCGTCGGGGGCGAGCCGGCACGAGTCGATCCACTCGGTGACGGATTTCGTGGCCAGCGGCGCGGTGTCGATCCGGGCCAAACGGGCCATCAGCAGGCCGATCCGTGGCTTGGATCGAGTCTTCAACAGCGTGGTGCGGAGGCTGTCGAGCGGGTGGCCCGGCAACAGGGCAACGCTGTTGTCGTTGCGCACGCCCATCCCTCCCCGTAGCGGTGGGAGCCCGCCCTTGGGCTCGATGCCCAACGAGCGCAACACCCGCAGGCCGGCGCCGCCGCGGTAGAGCGCGTGGGCGCCCTGGTTGAAGAGAAACCCGTCACGCTCGTCGGTGCGAGCCCGGCCGCCCAGGCCCCGACCGTCGAGCAGGATCACCGACCGACCGGCACGGGCGGCCCGCACCGCGGCGGTGAGCCCTGCGAGCCCGCCGCCGATCACCACCACCTCTGCGGCATCGGATACTCCGTGGGTGTGCAAGTCCTGTGCGCTCGACATGTCCTGTCCCTTCGTTCGACTGGAGACCTGACGAACGAGGGGATCGGTTTGTGACAACTCGGCGGCGGACGGGTCGGAATTCACGGCACGGTGACGGCCTCGCCGAGATGGAACGTGGCCGAGAGCCCCTCGCCCCACGCGCAGTAGTCGGGCGCGCCGAGTTCCAGCGACCGCAGTTCGTCGGCCACCTCGCCCTCGCCCAGCACGAGACCGACCTCGGAGGGATCCACCATCCCGGTGCCCATGGCCATCTCCAACAGGGTGCCGTAGGGCGC
>JANMIX010000467.1:0-1974 GCA_031376015.1 Acidimicrobiia bacterium
CGATCCCGAGTTCGACCGCCGTGATGAGGTCGAAGGCAATGGTGGCGCCGGCCGTCAGGACGAGCACGCCGGCGTCCGAGCGGGTCGACCGCAGGATGGCTCGGATGTGGTGCGTCTCCACCATCTTCATCGCGGTGACCATGAGCACGCCCGCCAGGGCGGCGAGCGGGATGCGAGCGACGAGGCCGCTGCCGAGGTAGACGACGCCGATGAGGAAGACCGCGTGCACGACGGAGGCGACCCTGGTCCTCGCGCCCGCACGGATGTTCACGGCGGTTCGTGCGATCGCGCCGGTGGCGGGCATGCCGCCGAACAAGGACGACGCCAGGTTCGCCAATCCCTGCCCGAACAACTCGCGATCGGGGTCGTGGTGCTGTGTGTCGCCCATGCCGTCGGCCACCTTCGCCGACAGGAGGCTCTCCAGCGCGCTCAGCACCGCAACGGAGAAGGCGGCCCCGGCGAGGCGGGTGATCGTGCTCAGCGAGATGGCCGGCAGTCCCGGCGCGGCGAGCGAACTGGGCAGGGTGCCGATGGTGGCCACATCGCGGTGCCCGACGCTGGTGAGGAGAGTGGCCAACGACACCGCGAACAGTGACACGGGGATCGACCGGTGCAGCCGTGGAAGAACGACCATCGTGACTGCCACCAGAGCGACGATGCCCACTGCGTACAGCGAACCGTGACCCACGCTGCGCGCCACCGCCCTGGCGGCGACAGCGGCGGTGTTCTCGCCCGCAGGTTTGGTGACGCCGAGCGCGGCGGGCACCTGCTGGAGGAGGATGATCACGGCGATGCCCAGCGTGAATCCCTCGACCACGGGCCAGGGGATATAGGACAGGTAGCGACCCAGTCGCGCCATGCCGGCGATGATGAGCAGGACGCCGGCGAGGAGACCCACGATCACGACGGCGCCGGCACCTTCCCGATGCACGAGCGGCACCAGCACCACGGTCATGGCGCCCGTCGGCCCCGACACCTGCACGTGGGAACCCCCGAAGATCGCGGCCACCAGGCCAGCGACGATCGCCGTGATGAGGCCCACCGAGGCGCCCAGACCCGTCGTGATCCCGAAGGCCAGGGCGAGGGGAAGGGCCACGATGCCCACGGTGATGCCCGCGACGACATCCGCTCGCCAGGATCGGGCGAGGCCGTCGTAGTCGCCGCGCGTGGGGAGCAGCCGGCGCAGGGCCAATGCTCTCGTCCGGACGGGAGGGCCGCCCTGCGGCGTGGTCACTGCGGGCCGCTGCGGAGGTCGGCGAGCAACTCGGTGGTGGCGGTGAGCGAGTTGATGAGCAGGCGCCGGGCGGCCGCCAGGAGTTCGATCATCTCCGGGTGACGGATCGAGTAGATGACGGAGTTCCCCTCCTTGCGGGTGCTCACCACCCCCGCCCGCCGGAGCACCGCCAGTTGCTGGGAGAGGTGCGCCGATTCGATACCCACGAGCGGCTGCAGATCGCTCACCGATCGCTCTCCCTCACTGAGGATCTCCAGTGCGCGGATGCGGGCCGGGTGCGCAAGGGCGCGGAACAGTTCGGCCTTGATCTCCGAAAGGGGACGCTGCAGGGTGGTCGGGTCACCCTCCACTGGGACCACGATCATCAGTATGGTGAGTCACGAATATAAGAATATTACTAGATGGATGAGAACGCAAGCTCTTTTCGTGTGTTGCTGGTGGTGTCGCCCTGAGGACGGGCCGGCACGCCGCTCAGCAGCGGGGGCGGGTGAGCGGGCCTGGGAGGCTCAGCCTTCGGGGCGTTCCCAGCGCACGACGTCGTCGAGCTCGCCGGTCTCCACGTCGTAGACGAAGCCGGCCACGAGCTTGAGCACCTTCAGGAAGGGCGTAGTCGTGAGCGTCTCGAGGTCCTCGGCCAGCGCCACCGAGTGGTCGTGGATGGGGAAGAACTCCAGGTCGGCGCCGGTGGTGGCACGGAACTCCTCGTCGGTCTTGCCGGCCAGGCCGCACTTGGTGTGCTG
>JANMIX010000491.1:0-4941 GCA_031376015.1 Acidimicrobiia bacterium
GGCGATGCGATCGTGGGCAGTTGCGGTCTTGGTCATCAGGCCTCCAGTGCGTCGATGAGCTTCGCCTTGATCCCGGTGAGGATTGCGGCGCCGACGGTGAGCTCTTGGCTGCGCGCGATTGCGTTCAGCGTGGCCTGCACGACGGCGAGCAGCTCGAGTGCTTCGGTGCGCTCGAGCTTGAGGTTCAACTCATCCGGCACTACTTCATCCTAGGCCCGAAACTTGCCAGCGCCGTCAAGATTGTGGACGGATGAAGCGGAACCTGCCCTGTCGGCCGGCCGTGATCTCGATGAATGCCCGACCGGGCAGATCGATCGCGTCCTCGTCCCAGAGCTCGATCTCGACGATGCGCCAGCGGCCCGCTGATCTGCACTGGTTAGTCTCGCCTCATGCCGCTCAAGACAGGCGACAAGGCCCCGACTTCACCCTGCTCGCCTCGTCGCCGAGTTGGACGACCAGGACGCGAGATGGAGACGGCCTGAACCCGCCTTCCCTCACGGGAACCGCAGTCGAGTGCCGGCGGGCTGCGAGGTCGGTCCGCTGAGCGGACCGGGCAAATCCGTGGCGTTCCGCAGAGAGGTGATGGTCAGTGCTTCGCCGGGGCGAGTGGAGCATCGAGCGCTGGTCAGCTGGGGGTACCCTGACGTGATGACGAGCGATGCGGAAAGTAATTCGGGACGCCTTGGCCGTGCCCGATGCCGACCGCGCTGACCTCGCCGTCGAGCTGTTGGCCAGCCTCCCCGAACCCCCGGATCCGCTCGAGATCGACTCCGACGAGTGGGCGCAGGAGATTGAGCGGCGGGCCCGAGGCGTCTTGTCGGGCGACACGGTCACGGAGAACTGGGACGCCGTCGACGAACGGATCCTGGGCAAGCTGTCCAACGGGTGAGCACCCGGGCCCGGGTCGACCCGAGGGCGGCCGACGAGCTCGAAGAGGCTGCCGACTGGTACGACCGGCAGCGGGCCGGTCTTGGCCGTGAGCTCGTGCTCGAGGTCCGGGCGGCGGTTCGGTCGCTGGCGCTCCTCGTGAAGAGCACCGGGCTCAGCAAGTCGCCAGCGATCCACACCTGGGCTACGCGCCAACTCACGGAAACGTGGAAGGCCGCGCCTCGGCGACCATGACGGTCTTCGCCTCCTCGCACGACACCCGACTGTGTACCCGAGCAGCCGGGCGAGCGGACGTGCCGGCTTCGCGTAGCCTTCGGGCATGCCGCTCAAGCCAGGTGACAAAGCCCCCGACTTCACCCTGCTCGACCAGCACGGCGAGTCGTTCTCGCTGTCAAAGTCGCTCAAGGCCAAGAAGGCGTTGCATTTGATCTACTTCTACCCGAAGGCCGATACGCCCGGGTGCACGCAGCAGTCCTGCGGGCTGCGTGACGTGGCCGGCGACGTGGGTGACACCGTCATCGTCGGGATCAGCCCGGATGCGCCGGCCAAGCAGAAGAAGTTCGACACGAAGTACTCGCTCGGGTTCCCGTTGCTGGCCGACGAGGACCATGCGGTGGCCGAGGCCTACGACGTGTGGAAAGAGAAGTCGATGTACGGCAAGAAGTACATGGGCATCCTGCGTTCCGCGTTTCTCATCGACGGGAAGGGCAGAGTCGTGGAGGCTTGGTACAAGGTCAGCCCCAAGGACACCGTCACCAACCTGCTGGCCAGCCGGGGCTGACCCGCACGGCCGGCGGGCCTGCCCCGGCGAAGCTCAGGCAGGGCCGAGCACGACCGTGCCGTTGTGGCCACCGAACCCGAAGCTGTTCGACAGGCTGACGCCGGGTTCCCACGGGCGGGGCTCGCCCAGCACCAGATCCAACTGCGGCAACGAGGCGTCCACCGCCTTGGTGCCGTCGGTGGGCGGGATCAATCGGTGCCGCATGCTCAGCACCACGGCCACCGCCTCCAGTGCACCGGCGGCGCCCAGGGCGTGGCCGGTGACGCCCTTGGTGGAGGTCACGATGGGGCCCGGCTGGCCGAACAGGTCGTGCATGGCCTGGGCTTCGGCCGCGTCGTTCAACGGGGTCGACGTGCCGTGGGCGTTCACGTGCACCACGTCGGTCGCGCTCACCCCGGCTTCTGCCAGGGCCTGCTCCATGCAGCGCCTCGCACCCGAACCGCCGGGGGAGGGCGCGGTGATGTGATGGGCGTCGGCGGTCGACGCCGCACCCAGGAGCTCGGCCAGGATCGTGGCGCCGCGGGCCACCGCCGTGTCCCAGTCCTCCAGCACCAAAGTGCCCGCGCCCTCGCTCATCACGAAACCGTCGCGTTCGGCGTCGAAAGGTTTCGACACGCCCGCGCCCGACAGTGCCGTCATGTTGATGAAGCCCTGCAGGCCCACCGGGGTCATGGCCGCCTCCGAACCACCGGTGACGACCACATCGCACCGTCCCTCTGCGATGAGACGAGCGGCGTTGCCGATGGCATGGGTCGACGCCGCGCATGCCGTCACCGTGGTCTCACACGGACCCTGGAACCCGAAGCGCATCGACACACCGGCGGCGGCGGCGTTGGCCATCATCATGGGCACAAGAAACGGGGTGACCCGCCGGGGCCCCTTCTTGTCGAGCACCAGCACCTGGTCCTCGATGCTCGCGATGCCCCCCACGCCGGTGCCCATCAGGACACCGATGCGCTCGGGCGAGACGCTGAACGTGCCGGCCTGCTCCAACGCCTCCACGGCCGAGGCCATCTGCAACTGCGAGAAGCGGTCGGTGCGCCGGGCCTCCTTCGGGTCGAAGATCGACTCGGGGTCGAAGCCCTCGATACGGCGCTCGCCGGTGCCCTGCGGCGCCAGCAGGCCGGCCCAGAACGCGTCGCGGCCGATCCCGCAGGCGCCGAGGACGCCGAGACCGGTGACGGCGACGCGGCGCTTCATCAGAGCTTCGACTTGATCAGATCGAACGCGGCGCCCACCGTGGTGACGCCTTCGAGTTCCTCTTCGTCGACGGTCACGTCGAACTCCTCCTCGAGGTCCATGACCATCTGGACCAGGTCGAGGCTGTCGGCGTCGAGATCGTCGGCGAAGCTGGCTTCGGGCGTGATCTCGGCGACGGGCTTGGCAAGGCTGTCGGCTGCCACCTTGGCGAAGCGGGCGAACAGTTCATCGGCCATTGGGTTTGGTGCTCCTTGTGGGATGGGGGCCGGCCAGCCTGGCCTGCCCCGTCGGTAGGGGTCGAACGCGGTCCGTTTGCATCAGAAGCCCATCCCCAGGCCTCCGTCCACGGGTAGGACCGTACCCGTGATGTACGCCGCCTCGTCGGAGGCGAGGAATCGTACGGCCGCCGCCACTTCCTCGGGCGTGCCGAAGCGCCCCACGGGCACGGTGGCCTCCGCCTTGGCCCGCCAGTCCTCGGTGAGCCCGGCGGTCATGTCGGTGGCGATGGGCCCCGGGGTCACCACGTTGGCGGTGATGCCCCGGCCCCCGTATTCGCGGGCGACCGAGCGGGCCAGGCCGATGAGGCCGGCCTTGGTGGCGGCGTAGTTGGCCTGCCCGGGCGCACCCATGTAGGCGTTGACCGAGGAGATGAAGACCAGCCGGCCCCACTTGGCCCGCATCATCGAGTTGATGGCCCGGCGGGCCACATGGAACGACCCGGTCAGGTTGGTGTCCATCACCGCCTGCCAGTCGTCGTCCTTCATGCGGGCCAGCAGCGTGTCGCGGGTGATCCCCGCATTCGACACCACCACCCCCACGCGGCCCAGGTCGGCTTCGATGGCGTCGAAGGCGGCGTTCACGGCGGCGCCATCGGCCACGTCGCAGAGGTGCACCGGGAACTCGTCGGTCGTGCTGGTCCGGCTCAACACGGCCACGCGGTCGCCGGCCTCGGCGAAGGCGCGTGCGCACGCCAGGCCGATACCCCGCGCTCCTCCGGTGACCACCACGGTGCGTGCCTCGCTCACGGGTCCCACCGTAGGACCGCCGAGCCCCATGACATGCCGGCGCCGAACCCGGTGAGCAGCACGGCGTCGCCCGGGGCGAGCCGACCCGCGTCGGCGGCGTCGGCCAGCGCCAAGGGGATCGATGCGGCCGAGGTGTTGCCGGTGTGCTCGAGCACCATGGCGGTGCGTTCCATCGGTATGCCCAACTTCTTGTTGGCCGATTCGATGATCCGCACGTTGGCCTGATGCGGGACCATCAGCGCAATCTCGTCGGCGGTGACCCCGGCCCGGTCCATGGCGCGGCGCGACGACTCGATCATGATGCGCACCGCCCGGCGGAAAACCTCCTTGCCCTGCATGCGTAGTGGGCCTCCCACGTCGGCGTCGAGGAGGCCGCGCGACGCTCCGTCCGAGCCCAGGTCCCAGCCCAGAAGCCCCGAGCCGGGTTGGTCGGTGGCCTCCATCACCACCGCACCGGCGCCGTCACCGAAGAGCACGCAGGTGGTGCGGTCCTCCCAGTCCATGAGCTTGGACATCGTCTCGGCCCCGATGACCAACACCCGCCTGCACCCACCGGAGGCCAGCATGCCGTTGGCCATCACGGCGGCGTAGACGAAGCCGCTGCAGGCGGCGTTGAGGTCGAGGGCACCGCAGTCCAGCCCGAGTTGGTACTGCACCACCGACGCGCTGGCCGGAAGGGCCTGATCGGCGGTGCAAGTGGCCAGCACCACGAGATCGATCGTGGCCGGGTCCACACCGGCCCGGTCGAGGGCGGCACGGCCCGCCTCGGCCGCCAGGGTGGCGGTGGAGGAACCGATCCGTCGGGAACGGATCCCGCTGCGGCTCACGATCCACTCGTCGTTGGTGTCCACCATGGCCTCGAGATCGGCGTTGGTGAGGATCTTCTCGGGCAGCGCGGCACCCCATCCGGTGATGCGGCCGCTGGTCACGAAGCGGCGCCGGCCAGGCGCTCGCCCAGCGTTTCGACTTCCTCGGGCGTGCTCACCGGCACCCCGCGGCAGCCCTCCAGCGTGCGCTTGACCGTGCCGCACAACACGCTGCCCGGGC
>JANMIX010000501.1:0-2205 GCA_031376015.1 Acidimicrobiia bacterium
GTGTGGATGAACCGGCGCGCCCAGAGCCAGATGGGCGGCATCATGTCGATCGGGCGAAGCCGCGCCAAGACCTACTCCACCGAACGTCCCGGCACGACCTTTGCCGACGTGGCCGGCTATGAGGGCGTGAAGCAGGAGATCCGTGAGGTCGTGGACTTCCTCAAATACCCGGACAAGTTCGGCGAGATCGGCGCCCGCATCCCCAAGGGTGTGCTCCTGGTCGGCCCGCCGGGCACCGGCAAGACCCTCATTGCCCGGGCCGTCGCGGGCGAAGCCGGCGTGCCGTTCCTGTCGGTGTCGGGCTCAGACTTCATGGAGATGTTCGTGGGCGTCGGCGCTTCCCGCGTGCGGGATCTGTTCCAGACGGCACGCAAGCTGGGTCGGGCCATCATCTTCGTGGACGAGATCGATTCCATCGGCCGCAAGCGTGGTGCGGGTCTCGGCGGTGGGCATGACGAGCGGGAGCAGACGCTGAACCAGATGCTCTCGGAGATGGACGGCTTCGAAGCCACCGAGGGCATCGTGATGATGGCGGCCACCAACCGTCCCGACATCCTCGATCCGGCGCTGCTGCGCCCCGGCCGTTTCGACCGTCAGGTGGTGGTGCCGCTGCCCGAACTCGAGGAGCGCAAGTCCATCCTCGCCGTGCACTGCAAGCACAAGCACATCGCCGAAGACGTGGACCTCACCGTGGTGGCTCGCGGCACGCCGGGTATGTCGGGTGCCGATCTGTCGAACCTGGTCAACGAGGCGGCGCTGTTCGCGGTGCGCGAGAACGCCATTTCGGTCCAGATGCGCCACTTCGAACAGGCGCGTGACCGGGTCCTCATGGGCCAGCGCCGCGAGTCGATGGCGCTGTCGGATGCCGAGAAGGAAGCAGTCGCCTACCACGAGGCGGGACATGCCGTGTGTGCGGCCGTGCTGCCCCACGCCGACCCGGTGCACAAGGTGACGATCCTGCCCACCGGCATGGCCCTGGGCGTGACCCAACAGCTGCCGATCGAAGAACGGCACATCTACCGCCAGAACTACATCGAGGATCGCCTGGTGGTGGCCATGGGCGGGCGCATCGCCGAGGAGCTCATCTTCGGCGTGGTCTCCACCGGAGCCAACAACGATCTGGTGATGTCCACCGAGTTGGCCCGCAAGATGGTGCGCGAGTGGGGCATGTCGAATCGCATCGGGCCGATGGCCTGGGGATCCCAGGGCCAGGTGTTCTTGGGCGAGGACCTCATGCACACCCGGGACTACTCCGACGAGACGGCGCGGGTGATCGACGAGGAGGTCGAGAAGATCCTGCGCGACCAGGAAGGCCGCTGCCGGGAAACGCTCACCGCGCACCGCAACGGGCTCGATCTGGTGGCACGGGCGCTGCTCGAACACGAGACCATCGACGGCTCCGAGGTGCACCGCCTCGTCAGGCTCGGCCAGAGCGGCGCTCCACTCGATTCGGTGACCTTCCGTGGCGTGGACGACACCGGCTTCAGCCGGACGCCCGAGCCCGGCTCGGCGCAATCTTCCGCCCCCGGCGCGACCGACCGTGCGTTGCGTCCCGCCGGGACACGGGGCGACGCGGCCCGCGCCGGGCGCGCCATCAGCGGCACCCCGCCCACCTGAGCCAACCCCTCCCGGTGCCGGCCGGAGTCGGCCGGCGACGTTGCCTACCCGCGATCCCGCCGTGCCCGGACCGGGTCCAGGCCACCGCCGGGTTCAGAGTTCGGGAGTGGAACCGTGGTGGTCGCAGCCCTCGGGCACGGAACCGGGCTCGCGTAGCTCGGCGACCGCCGCCCAGAGATCGGCGGCACTGGGCGAGCCCACGAAGCTGACCCGCACGATCCCCTCGGCGTCGGCCACCAGCAGCATGGGTACCGCCTCGATGGCATAGCGCTCGTGCAGGTCCTTGCGATCGCCCACGTCGATGTCCTCCACCGCCACCTCCGCGCATTCCATCGCAAGGGCCTTTTCGCGCACGCCGGCGCACGACCGGCACGTGCTGGAGCTGAAGACGGCCACCAGCCACGGCGCCTCCGGCGACACGAAATCGTCCCGGTCGAGCTGCGCCGGCCAGGAAGCCTTCTGCACCAGGGAGCGCCAGTGGTACGGCGCTTGTGGCCGGCCGCAACGGGCCGGGCTCTGCGGGCACCACCCGGCTGGTGTCCTCAGCCCACCTGGTATCGCCGCAAAGCGCCGAGATGAGCGAGTTCG
>JANMIX010000504.1:0-9646 GCA_031376015.1 Acidimicrobiia bacterium
CACGGGCGTGCTCGAGCAGCCGGCGCGGCTGGCTGGCCCAGTCGTCGAAGTCGGCCGGTGTCCCGAGGGCCGCCACTCCCTTGATGAGTGGGTCACGGGCAGCCGCGCAGATGGCGATCGCCCCTCCGGTGCCGAACCCGACGATCCACACACCCTGCACGGCTGTCTGTTCACGAGCGCAACGCACGGCGGCGGCGGCGTCCTCCAGCCAGCCCTCGATGCCGAACTGACCGTCGGACTCCCCCGCACCCCGGAACGCGAAGGCGAGCGCGAACCACCCCAACTCCGCCGCGATGCGATCCGCCAGTTCGGGCAGGGTGGCCGCGGCGTTGGCCGCCCCACCGCCGGCGTCGGGGAAACCGTGGCAGAGCACCACCGCAGGGCTGCCGGCCGCGGGCCGCTGTGCAGCGGACGGCTCCGCGAGATGGGCGTCCAGCCGCAGTGGACCGGACGGGATGCGCAGGTCCACCGGGGTCGGAGGACCTACTGGCCTTGTTCGGCCGCGGTCCGTGCCCCTTCGCAGCGCTCACAGGGGCGGTAGCCGCGGTTGGCCGCCTCCACCTCCGTGTCGGGGCCGAAGCAGAGATAGGTCTCGGCCGCCATCAGTTCCTCGATCACCTCGGGACTGGTGCAGTTGTCGACGTCATGCACGATCTGCGTGCGCTTGTCGCCGACCCAGCGGCTGTGCTCGAACTTCGTCGGGCGCTCCATGCCGGGGAAGCTACCCGTACGCGGCTCGGGGAGCCGAACCAAGTGGTTCGACTCCCCGACACCGGTTGATCTGGTTGATGGTAGGCGGTTCGATTTCGCCGGATGGGACGAGGTCCGGCCGAGCTCCGCCATAGGTGGCTGGCTGGGATTCGCCAGCTGCGTCCAGCCGCCGCTAGCGGCCAGCTACCTCCGAAGTCCCGCAACATTCACCGTTCAGCTGGACCACCTCCTTTCTTCGGTCCCACCAGTGAACCAAAGAAGGCGGCGCCGCGCAGGTCATTACTGAAAATCGTGGCTACTGCAGATCCTCGTCGGGCCGGCTCTTGTCCTCGGGTCGGGGTGTAGGCGGCGAATCGCCGGGCTCGAGCGGGGTGGGCGCCTCGTCGCCGGCGGACAACTCCAGAGGATCGGCCACTTCGCCACCCAGGGCCCCTATGGCAGCGAGGTAGGCCATCTCGGCGTGCACCACCAGTGCCACATCGATGTCGTCGACGACCAGGTCCTCCGCTGCGGCGCGACCGATGACCCATCCCACGCCTTCGTCATCCTCGATGACCACCGGCCCACCGCGGGTGAGGTCGCGTCGAGTCGGCACCCCCCGATCATCGAGGTACTCCAGGTGCCAGCGCAGCAGGGCCCGCACGTCGTCATAGGACAACCGGGCCGTGGTCTCCTCCGGCAGGCGGTCGGCGACGAAGTCCACCGCCTCGTCGAGGTCGAACACACTCTGGTGCGGTTGGGCGGCCAGCGTGAAGGCCTCGCGACCCACCCCCACGAGGGCCACCACGAGGACCGCCAGCGCGGCCAGGACATAGAGCACGACCACGCCCGCAGCGTAGAACCAGCGCCGGCACCCGCCGGAAAACGAACAAAGGGGAGGGCCAGGCCCTCCCCTCCGATCGTGTGCGACCTCAGATTCCGATGCGCTGCGCCAGCAACTCGCGGTGGTAGGTGGGATCCCCGAAAAGGAGTTCGGAGGACTTGGCCCGCTTGAAGTACAGGTGAGCGGGATGCTCCCAGGTGAAACCGATGCCGCCGTGGATCTGGATGTTCTCGGCGGTGGCGTGGAAGTACGCCTCGGAGCAGTAGGCCTTGGCCAGGCTGGCGACCGAGGGCAGTTCGTCGTTGAGTTCCGACGCACACCAGGCGGCGTAGTAGGCAGCCGACTTGGCCGACTCGACCTCGAGCAGCATGTCGGCGCACTTGTGCTTGATGGCCTGGAAGCTGCCGATCGGCCGGCCGAACTGCACCCGGTCCTTGGCGTACTGCACGGCCATGTCGAGCACGAACTGGGCCCCGCCCACCTGCTCGGCGGCGAGCGCCACCGCAGCGAGGTCGAGCACCCGCTCGAGCACGCCCCACCCGGCACCCTCGGTGCCGATCAGGGTGGCCGGCGAGTCGGTGAAGGTGAGCTTGGCCTGCTTGCGGGTCTGGTCCATGGTGGCCAGGGCGGTGCGCTCCAGGCCGGCGGCGTCGGCGTCGACCTTGAACAGGCTGATCCCGCCGGCGGTGCGGGCCGCCACCAGGATCAGATTGGCGACGTGACCGTCGAGCACGAACATCTTGGTGCCCGACAGGGTGTAGCCGTCACCGGCCGGGGTGGCGGTCATGGTGATGCCGGCCTCGTCCCACTTGCCGTTCTCCTCGGTGAAGGCCAGCGTGGCGATGGTCTCGCCGGAGGCGATGCCGGGCAGCAGGTCCTTCTTGGCGGCGTCGTCGCCCGAGTGGATCAGCGTGTTGGCGGCGAGCACGACGGTGGCGAAGTAGGGGGCGCACAGCAGGCGCCGGCCCATCTCCTCGAGCACCACGGTGAGTTCCACGTAGCCGAACCCCTGGCCCCCGAACTCCTCGGGGATCGTGAGCGACTGCAGGCCCAGTTCGTTGGCCATCTGGGACCACACGGCGGTGTCGTAGCCCTCGGTGGTCTCCATGAGGCGGCGGACCTCGGCTTCGGAGGACTTGGCGTCGAGGAATTGGCGGACGATGCGGCGGAGCTCTTCCTGCTCCTCGGAGAATGCGAAGTTCATGGCCGCGGATGCTGTCCGGCTGGCGCCACAGTGTCAACCGCTAAGGTGTACACCGATGTACACGACGATGCGTGCGTTACGCGCCGAACTGGCAACCGCCCTACGGAGGGCCGAAGCCGGCCAGCGCATGGTCATCACCGTCGCCGGCCGCCCCGTCGCCCAGTTGGGCCCCGTGGAGACGCCGGCCACCGCGGCCCGGCCCACGCTGGCCGACCTGGCGGCGCGCGGCCTTGTGCTGCCGGCGCGGCGGGTGGATCGGCCTCCGAGTGAGGTGTTGGTGGCACTGCAGGTCGGAGCGCGGCTCGACCGGATCCTGGCCGAGGTGCGGGGGTGACCCTCGCGCTGGATTCCTCCGGGCTGCTGGCCCGCTACCTCGGAGGACCCTCGCGGGTGGCGGTGGACGAGGCGATGGCCGCCGATCCCGACTGGTGCGCCTGTGAGCTGGCGCTGAGCGAATGCCTGGTGCTGGTCGAACGCGTCAGTGCGCTGGCCGCCGAGCAACGACGGCTGCGCGCTGCGCTGTACGACGACTGGGAGCGGATCTGCGCGGTACCCCTCGACCGCCGGTGCCTGGACCGCGCCACCGACCTCGGTCGCGCCCATCCCCTGCGCACGGTCGACGCCCTGCACTTGGCGGCGGCGGACCGGCTGGGCCGTCCCACCACCTACGTCACCTTCGACCCTCGCCAGATCCCGGTGGCACTGGCCATGGGCTTCAACGTGGTCTCCATCTGAGACGTGGTCTCCATTTGAACTGTGGACGGCGAGGGGCTGAGACCTCCGGCCGGACCCACTGCGAACACCGCCAGTTGGCGAGCCACCTCGACACAAGGGCCGTAGGCTCCCACCATGACTGCAGACACCCTCCTCTGGTCGGCCACGGGCGCGGAGATCCACAAGGTCGTGGTCGGCGATTTCGACAACAACGTGTACATCCTGCGCTGCACCGAGACCGGCGACGCCGTGCTGATCGACGCCGCCAACGAGCACGAACGGCTCTTGGAGTTGTGCCGGGGGCTGGGGGTGCGCCGGGTGCTGGAGACCCACGGCCACTTCGACCACATCCAGGCGGTGCCGCAACTGCGCGACGCCGGCTATTCGGTGGGGGTCACCGCAGGTGATGCCGGGATGCTCCCCTCCTATGACGATCTGCTCGAGGACGAGTCGATCATCGAGGTCGGCCGCCTCCGCCTTCACAACATCCTGACGCCCGGCCACACCCCCGGGTCGATGTGCTTCCAACTGGAAGGCCATCCCGTGGTGTTCTCCGGCGACACGCTCTTTCCCGGCGGCCCCGGCGCCACCCACTTCGAGGGGGGCGACTTCGGCACCATCATGGAATCCATCGATCGCCGGCTGTTCGCGCCGCTGACGGCTGACACGCTCGTGCTCCCCGGTCACGGCGAGAAGACCACGATCGGCAATGAGCGCCCGCACCTGCAGGAGTGGGTCGATCGCGGCTGGTGAGCCGGACCGGCCCTTCGACCGAACCCCGGTCGACACCGAGGACCTGCCCGAGACCCCCATACGAGACCGCAGCATCCCCGCCTCGGCGTGGCGCCAGGCCCCCGCGGAACTGCTGCGTCTCGGCGAGGATCTGCCGGGCCGGCCCGAGCCGGCCTACCTGCGCCGCATCGAGGGGTGGCTGCTGTGGCGAGCGGGCCCACCGGCCCGGGTGAACGCCAACTCCTTCGCCTGCCGGGCCGAGGACCCCACCCGCTCCGTCACCTTCCGTTACGACGCCGAGGGCACCGGCTTCGGTCTGGGGCCCACCGGCTCGCCCCACGAGCGGTTCCGCACCTGGAAGGAAGATCTCCGGGACAACCCGTCATCCGGGGCGCCCGCCGCTCCGTAGAACAGGCATGAACCTCGGTGCTCCTGAACTGATGATCGTCCTCGTCGTCGTGCTGTTGCTGTTCGGCGGCACCAAGCTCCCGCAACTGGCCCGCAGCATGGGGCAGGCAAAGAACGAGTTCGAAAAGGCGACCACCAAGTCGCCGTCCTCCCCCGACGACGCCGCCTGACCCTCCCCAACAGCGGAGTCAGGGGCCGATGGCCCCGGGCCCGCCCAGCGGGGCGCGGGGCTCGGTGAGCAACTCGACCCCAGGGGGCAGACCCTCGACCTTCACCGCGTGCATGTCGGCCTCGATGGTCAGCCGGGCCGACAGCAGGGGCACGCCCTCGATGCGCACGTAGCTGACGTCGGCCGGTAGCGCCGGTGCCACCCGGACGATCCCGGCAGGGATCCAGGGGTCGAACCGCAACAGCGTGCGCAGGAACAACAGCGGGGCGGCCGCCGCCCACGCCTGGGGGCTGCACGACGCCGGCGACCGGGTCGGGAAGCCGACGTCGCCTCGGGAGAATCCCCCGTACAGTTCGGGGAGCCGTCCACCGAAGGCGTCGGCCGCGTCGAGCACGGCCCGCATGATGCGGTGCGCCTCGGCCACGTAGCCGTACCGCATCACGCCGGCCGCGATGATGGCGTTGTCGTGGGCCCAGACCGAGCCGTTCTGGTAGCTGACGGGATTCCATCCGTGTGCGGAGGAGCCCAGGGTGCGGATGCCCCAACCACCGAACAGATCCTCCGACATCAGCCGCGTGACCACGGCAGCGGCGCGGTCCTCTTCGAGGATGCCCGTCCACAGGCAGTGCCCGGCCGTGGAGCACGGCGCGTCGATGGCCCGCTTGTCGCGATCGAGACCCATGGCCAGGAATCCCTGCTCGGGCAACCAGAACTCGGCGTTGAAGGCGGCACGGAGGTCGTCGGCCTTGGCCCGCCACGCGGCGGCGCCCTCGACGTCGCCGGCCTCGGTGGCGAAGTGGCTGCGGGCCACATAGGCGGCGTAGGCGTACGCCTGCACCTCGGCCAGCGCGATCGGACCCCGGGCCAGGGTGCCATCGGCGAAGCGAATCGCATCGTGAGAATCCCGCCAACCCTGGTGTAGCCGGCCACGATCGGTCGGACGCTGGTACTCGATGAAGCCGTCACCGTCGCGGTCACCGAAGTCCGTCATCCATGCCAGCGCGGCATCGGCGTGGGTGAGCAGACGCTCCACCGATTCGGGCACGAGCCCCCACCGGCGCAACTCGCCCAGCAACATCACGAATAGCGGGGTGGCGTCGACCGAGCCGTACGACCGCAGTCGACCGAAGCTGCCGGCGGAGCCCGAACCCAGCCCCAGGCTGAGTAGGTGGGGGATGCGGCCAGGCTCCTCCTCGGTACGGGGATCGACCTCGCGGCCCTGGAACCGGGCGAGCGTCTCCAGCACGCCGAGCGCTAGTTCGGGGTCGACGAGCAAGCTCATCCATCCGGTGAGGAGCGCGTCGCGGCCGTGCAGTTCCATCGACCAGGGGGCACCGGCGGCCACGACCGCCCGTTCGGGCACCTCAGGGTCGAGTACCCGCAGCACGCCGAGATCATGGGCCGAGCACTCCAGCGCCTGATTCAGCGACCGACCGCCCGTCTCGATCACCGGCATGACGCTGCGCCACCGGGCGATGCGCTCGGCCGCCGGGTCGACCCCGCCGGCACTGGGCGGCGAAACCTCCTCGCCCGCCAACAACACCGAGACCTCCAGATCGACCACGAAGGTGCCGCGGGGAGCCACGATGCCCTCGAAACGCAGGCGATTGTGTTCGACCCGCACCGGAGCGGTGGTGGTCACCCGGGCGCCGCTGGCGCGGCCGGACCGGCTGACGCTCAGCTCGACCCCACCCGGGATCTCGATCACCTCCACCGGCTGGGCCCGGGGCGGGAGGTCGCCGAGGAGCGTCTCGGTTCGCACCAGGTCGGCCTCGACCCGCACGACCACCTCGCAATAGGTCGCTTCGGTACCTGTGTTGCGCACCACCAACTGCTCGCGCATGCCCTCCCCGACGCGACGCCGGCGCTCCAACAGCAGGGTGGGTTCCTGGCCGCCTCCTCCGCAACGAGCCACGAACACGGCGGCAAAAGGTTCTTGGATCACCGAATCGAGCAGGACGGGAGCGATGTCGTTGATCTCCACCCTCAACCCCGAGAGGATGCGTAGCCCGCCGGCGAAGAGCCCGTGGCGGGATCCGGGGATGATGTCGCCACCCACAGCGGAGATGCAGAAGCAAGGACCCTCGACGAGGGCGACAACCGGGTCGTCGTGCACCACGTGCGGGCTCTCCCCTGCCACGTCCCGAGGGTACCCCTCCCGGCGCAGTCGGTGGCGGCCCTTTTCTCCTACGGCGATAGTGCGAATACCGGGCCGCGTTCTCTAGGCTTGATCGGGCATGGAGGAGACCACCGAACCGCCCCTTTTCGAGATCCGTGATCTGCACGCCCGTCCTGCGGTGGAGGGCGCCGCCGAAATCCTCCAAGGCCTCGACCTCGTGGTGCGGGCCGGCGAGATCCACGCCCTGATGGGCCCCAACGGCTCGGGCAAGTCGACGCTGGCGTCGGTGTTGCTGGGTAGCCCCGAGTACGAGGTGACCGGCGGGGAACTCCGCTTCCGGGGCGACGACATCACCTCGTGGTCCACCGATGTGCGGGGGAAGGCCGGCATCTTCCTGGCGTTCCAGTACCCGCAGGTCATCGCCGGGGTGTCGGTGCTGAACTTCCTGCGCCAGGCACTCTCGGCCCGCAAGGGCATCGATCTGTCGATCCTGGAGCTGCGCCTGTCCATCATGGAGTGGATGGCCCGGCTCGAGATGGACTCCTCCTACCTCGACCGGTACCTCAACGAGGGCTTTTCGGGCGGCGAGAAGAAGCGCAACGAGATCCTGCAGATGGCCATTCTCGAGCCCGAGTTGGCCATCCTCGACGAGACCGATTCGGGGCTCGACATCGATGCGTTGAAGGTCGTGGCCAAGGGGGTGCAGGAGGTACGTGCCGAGCGGCCCAGCCTGGGGGTGCTGTGCATCACCCACTACCAGCGTCTCCTCGACTATCTCGAGCCCGACGTGGTGCACGTGATGATCGATGGCCGCATCGTGGACACCGGCGGACCGGAGTTGTCCGAACGCCTCGAGGCCGAGGGGTACGACGCATGGCGGTGAACGGTTTGGACGTGGCCCGGGTGAAAAAGGACTTTCCCCTGCTCGCTCATCAGGTGAACGGGGCGCCGCTGGTGTACCTCGACTCGGCGGCCTCCTCCCAGAAGCCGCAATCGGTGCTCGATGTCATGGACGAGGCGTACTCGACCTACTACGCCAACGTGCACCGCAGCGTGTACACGATCGCGGCGCAGGCCACCGAGCACTACGAGTCGGCCCGCAACCGCATCGCCCGGTTCGTGGGGGTGAACCCCAACGAGTTGATCTTCACCAAGAACGTGACCGAGGCCATCAACCTGGTGGCCTACTCCTGGGGGCGGGCCAACCTGAAGGCCGGCGACGTCGTGGTGCTCACCGAGATGGAGCACCACGCCAACCTGGTGCCCTGGCTGATGCTTGCTGCCGAACGCGGCATCGAACTGCGCCACCTGTCGATGGCGGATGACTACACCCTCGACCTCTCCAACCTCGACGAACTCCTGGAGGGGGCCAAGCTGCTGGCCTTCACCGCGGTGTCGAACGTGCTGGGCACCATCAACCCCGTTCGCCACCTGGCCGACGCCGCCCACGCCAAGGGGGCGCTGGTGCTGGTCGACGGGGCCCAGTGGGTGCCCCATCTGCCCACCGACATCGCCGCCCTCGGTTGCGACTTCTTCGGTTTCACCGGCCACAAGATGCTGGGCCCCACCGGCATCGGCTGTCTGTGGGGCCGGGCCGAACTGCTCGATGCCATGCCGCCCTTCCTGGGCGGTGGCGAGATGATCCTCGACGTGCGCCTCGACCGGTTCACGACCAAGGAGATCCCCCACAAGTTCGAGGCCGGGACGCCTCCCATCGTGGAGGTCATCGGTCTGGGCGCGGCGGTCGACTACCTCGAGACGATCGGCATGGACGCCATCCGAGAACACGAGGTGGCCCTCACCGACTACGCACTGCGCACCCTCGGTGAACGCTTCGGCGACACGCTCACCATCCACGGCCCCACCGACCTGGCCCAGCGGGGCGGCACGCTTTCCATGGCGCTGGCCGATGTGCACCCCCACGACGTGAGCCAGATCCTCGACACCCGCAACGTGTGCGTACGAGCCGCCCACCACTGTGCCAAGCCGTTGATGCGTCGACTCGGCGTTGGCGCCACCGCGCGAGCCTCGCTGTACCTGTACAACGACGAGGCCGATGTCGATGCACTGGCCGACGCACTGGATGCGACCGCTAGGTTCTTTGCACCATGACCCGCCGAGGACGCAATGCCTGATCTGGAAGACCTGTACCGCGAGATCATCCTCGACCACTACCGCAATCCCCGTCAGCGGGGCGAGTTGGAAGTACCGCCGGCCCACCGGGTGGAGGGTTACAACCCGCTGTGCGGCGACGAGATCGTGCTGTACCTCGACGTGCAGGGCGACGCCATCGCCGATGTGCGCATCGGCGGCTCGGGCTGCTCCATCAGCCAGTCCTCTGCATCGATGATGGCCGCGGCGGTGAAGGGGAAGACCGTCGAGGAGGTGCGAGCCTTGAGCCGTGCCTTCAAGGCGATGATGTCCATCCACGAGACCACCATCGGCGGCGACGGCACCGAGGCCGAGGCCGAGGACTTCGAGGGGGAGCCCGGCGCCAAGTTGGGGGATCTTGAGGCGCTCCGCGGCGTGGTGAAGTTCCCTGTGCGGATCAAGTGCGCCACCCTCTCCTGGAACACGTTGGCGCAGGGCCTCGAGGAAGCCGGCGTCTAACAGGACCGAGTCGTCGGGCTCATTCGGTCGGCGGTACCGATCAGGGCACCTGGCCCGCCGTCACCGATAGCTGAGGACGCCTCGGATGTTCTTGCCCGACCGCATGTCGTCGTAGCCGTCATTGACACCCTCGAGCGGGTAGGTGCGGGTGACCAG
>JANMIX010000566.1:0-4817 GCA_031376015.1 Acidimicrobiia bacterium
GTCCTCGTTGTCGAGCAGCCGCCCGGCGATGCCCTCCATGTCCTCACGGGTCGCCACCAGGTACCGGGACCACGCCACCCCGCGGTCCTCGAGGTCGACGCGCTTCAGGAAGCTCGGGATCACCTTGCGCAACTCGCTGAGCATCAGGTCGGCGTAGACGCGGGCCTCGGGCAGCGGATGCGCCCGCATGCGCAGCAGCAGTTGCTCATAACCCTGCCCCGTCCCGTAGATCCCGACGTTGGACAGCGACGCGGCGGGGAGGATGCCCCGCAGGGCGTCGAACGCCTTGGCTCGAATGGCCTGGCGGTACACGAAGTCGCTGTCGTCCTCCTCCTTGGGGAACCGCTCGCGGAAGAATTCGGCCATCTCTGGCACCAACTCGGCATAGGTGTCGAAGAGGCGATCCATGTCGCCCACATACCGGGTGCCGAACGGGGAGGACAGCACGTCGGGATCGCGGTGGAACCGGTAGCGGCCCCCGATGCGGGTGTCGTAGGCGATGTAGCGGGTCGACTGCTCGAGGTAGCTCATGAGCCGGCCCCACTCGAGCACCTTGGTGAGCAGGTTGGAGGCCTGCTCACAGGCGAGGTGCACCCCACCCAGTTGCGCTACCGAGTCGTCGCCGTACTCGAAGAACACCTTGTCGTAGAGGTCCTCGGCCCGACGCAGACCGACCGTGGCGTCGACCGATTGGTCACCGGCGATGTCGAGGTCGCCGACGAATTCGTCGAGGAAGAGCCTGCGGAGGCTCTTGGGAGATCGGCTGTAACGGGCGAAGAGCGCCCCTTTGACGACCTCTGGCAGGTTGACGAGGGCGAAGACCGGGCCGTCGAGGTTCGTGAAATACCGGCGCAGGACGTCGGCTTCCTCGTTGGTCCACTCCTCCGCGACGTAGACCGTCATGGACCGCTCACCGTATCGGGCGCGGCACACCCGCTCGGGGACCGCGCAGCGTAGGGATCAGCGGCGGTGCTCGACGGCGGCGGAGAACTGGGTGCGGGCCGTCGCGAGCACCTCCGGACGGGCCCACAGATCGGCCACCGTGAGGGCCATGGCGATCGCACCGTCAATGACGGCCTTGTCGCCCGCGGGCCCCCCGGCATAGGCCGTGAACTCGGGGGTGTGGATCGAGATGTGAGGTGGTGCCACCGCGATCATCGGATGGATGGCGGGCACCAGATAGCTCACGTTCCCCATGTCAGTGCTGCCCACGACGGGTGTGCCGGCGTCCGTCGGGTCGAGAGGATCGCGGCCGGTGCGCAACGCGTTGGCCCGGTAGGCCTCCACCATGGCGCTGTTGTGGATCATGTCGGCGTACAGCGGGGCCTTGGTCTCGCGCTCGCAGGTGCACCCGGTGGCGGTGGCGCCCGCCTCCAGCGCGGCCGCCACCCGGGGCGTGAGCTGGGCGAGCGTGTCGAGGTTGCGGCTCCGCACGTACCAGGCGGTGGACGCCGCCGCTGGCACGATGTTCGGCTTTTCACCACCGTGAGTGATCACGCCGTGGACGCGCTCGTTGGGTTTGATGTGTTGGCGGAGCGCGGCCACGTTCATGTAGCCCAGCACCGCGGCGTCGAGGGCATTGCGGCCCTTCCAGGGGAAGGCAGCGGCGTGGGCCGCCTCGCCGTGGTAGTGCATCTCGAAGGAGTCGACGGCGATGACGTCCATGCGCATCAGGTCGACCCCGGCGGGATGGATCATCATGGCGGCGTCGACCCCCTCGAAGGCGCCTGCTTCTGCCAGGAAGATCTTGCCGCCGCCCCCCTCTTCGGCCGGTGTGCCCAGGATCAGCACGCGGCCCCCCAGCTCCTGGGCCACCACGGCGGCGGCGAGCCCGGCGCCCATGCCGGCCGTGCCGATGATGTTGTGGCCGCAGGCGTGGCCGATCTCGGGGAGGGCGTCGTACTCGCACAGCACCGCGATGGTGGGACCCTCGGTGCCGGCCCGCACCGCGAACGCCGTGTCGAGGCCGTAGGCGTGCCGCTCGACCTCGAGCCCGTCAGCGTCCGCCAGGGCGGTGAGCACGTCGTGGGCGTGGTGCTCCTCGAAGTTCAGCTCCGGGTGGGCATGGATGTCGTGGGAGGCGTCGAGGAGCACGTCGGCCCGCCGGTGAACCTCCGCCACGAGTCGTTCCTTCAACGCGTCCAGGTCGATCGACATAGCTGCATTCTGGCCCCACCGCAGTGGGACGCGCCCCGGGGCCACGGCCGGTCCTCAGAGCACGGCCGACCAGGCGTCGGGTTCGACCCGCACCGACAGGTGACGTACCCGTCGGGCGACACGCTCGCCGTCGAGCCACACATCCAGATCGGGGACGTCCCACTGCACCGCGGCGACGCGTCGCTCGCGGATGCCGGGATGGGGCAGGTGGGCGCCCGACGGCAGGCGCTTGTGTGCCTTCAGGCGTTCACCCAAGGGCATCCGTACCTCGAAGCAGTCGAGGAGTCCGTCGTTGGGATGGCTGCGGGGCGCCACGTCCCAGTGGCGCAGGAACTGGGCGTTCATGGCGGCGTACACCGGCCCCCGCCACCAGGAGCGGCGCGCCACCAGATGGGCCACGAAATAGTGGAGCCGGCCATCGAGGAGCACCTCGCCGAGGTCGAGGGGCACGCGCAGTGCGGCCGGCGTGCGCAGGCGCTCGAGCTCGCCCGGTCCACCGAGCGTGGCGCACAGGTCGCCCCCGAGCAGCCCGATCTCGGGGAGGGGCCGGCCCTCCTCGCGGGCGGCCATGAGCAGGTGGCGGGCCTCGCCATCGGTGTGGGCCACCGGCGCATGGGCGGCCAGGGCACCATGGCTACCCCAGTCAGTCCCCTTGCGGATCACCATCGGCGCTCCCCACGATGCTCGATGCGAGGACGACCCCACGGAACAAGGCGTCGGCGGCCGCTCGGGCGGTGGCCGCGGTGGCGGGTAACGGCGCCACGTCGCCCAGCTGTCGGAGCAGGTCGATGAGCTGCTTCACGTTGCGAACGAAGTCGCCGCCGGACAGCAGTTCGTCCTCGAGAACCTCGTCGAAGGCCTCCCCCGCCGCCCAGGCATGGGCCAGCGCCACGAAGCCGGGGTCGGGCCGTCCCGAGAGGGGGAGGCCGGCTTCCTCCTCGTCGGCTTCGAGATCGGTGGCCATGGCCACGACCCGGGCGTAGCGCTCCCGGACCTTCTCGGAGGGGAACCACGGCGCCGGCGGGGCCGCGGCGGAGCGGTGCTCGTAGGTGAAGATCGAGCAGAGCCCTGCCAGGGAGGCCGGGTCGAGGCCATCGAGCACTCCTTCGCACAGGCACTCGGTCAGCAGGAGATCCCGCTCGTGGTAGATCCGGGCGAGCACGTCACCCTTCGCGGTGAGCTCCCAGCCCTCCAGTGCACCCCAGGCCTCGAGCACCCGCAGGACCCGATCGAAGCGGCGGGCCAGTGACTCGGTGCGTCCCCGCACCGAGCGTTTCAACTCGGCGATGTCGGCGCGGGCCCGGTCGGCCTGGGTCGTTGCCCGCAGGTGACGGTCACGATCGGCGCAGGAATGCACCGGATGGCGCTTCAGGGTGGCCTCGGCTGCGGCCACCAGGTCCAAGGGGCGCGTGCCCTCCGAAGCGGTGGCGCCGGCGGGAGCCGACAGGCGGGCGTGTTGGAGGCGCTGGGCCACGTGCTGCTGGAACCCGTGATCGTTCGGTGCATACGGCCTCGGCAGTTCGACGTGGCCGAGGGCCTCGGGGACGTCGTCGAAGTCGGCCACCGACAACGTGAGCACCTTGCGCTGCACGGTCACCACCCGCAGACGGCTCTCGTCGCGACGGTTGGCGTAGGACAACACCGCCACGCGACCCGGCCGGCGTCCGTGGTGCACCTCGATCACGTCACCCGGTCGCAGCCGCTCGAGAGCCTCCTCGATGTCGATGCGCGGCGATCGCATACGGCGGCGGGCGCCGGCCAAGTCGTCCGACAGGCGCCGGTACTCGGCGATGTCGCCGCGGTCGCACACGCTGTCGGCTTCCAGGCTGGCGAGGGTTTCCTGACGGGATTGGAGCCGGGCTTCGCTGCGAACCACCGACCGGTCGGCCTGGTACTGCGCGAACGACAGGTTGAGCAGATGGCGCGCATCGGCCGGGTCATAGCGGCGCACGAGGTTGGCGGCCATGTTGTACGTGGGCCGGAACGCCGAGGTAAGTCGGAAGGACCGGCTGGAGGCCAGCGCCGCCACCTGGTCGAAGGGCACGAAGGGCGACCACAGCACCGCCGCGTAACCCACCGGGTCGAGGCCGCGGCGCCCGGCGCGACCGGTGAGTTGGGTGTACTCCCCCGGGGTCAGGAACTCGTGGCGCTCGCCGGTGAACTTGGAGAGCTTGTCGATGACGACGGTTCGGGCGGGCATGTTGATGCCCAGCGCCAGGGTCTCGGTGGCGAACACCACCCGCACCAAGCCCTGGGCGAACGCTTCCTCCACCGCCTCCTTGAACGGCGGGACCATGCCGGCATGGTGGGCGGCCACCCCCATCTCCAGTGCGGAGAGGAACTTGTCGTAGCCGAGCACGTCCAGATCGGCGTCGGAGAGCGCCTCGGTGTGCCGCTCGGCGATGGCTCGTAGCCGTGGGCGGTCGTCGGGGTCCGACAGCCGCATCCCCCACTGCAGGCACGTGTCGACGGCGTCCTCACAGCCGGCGCGGCTGAAGATGAAGTAGATGGCGGGGAGTAGATCCTCCGCCGCGAGGCGCTCCACCACGTCGACCCGCTTGGGGGTGAAGAAGCGCCGGCGCGGCCGGCCCCGCACAGCACCGGCCCGCAATGACTCGGCATCGAGCCGGGATGCTTCGGGGTTGGGGCGCCCGTCGACC
>JANMIX010000658.1:0-8549 GCA_031376015.1 Acidimicrobiia bacterium
CATCGAAAAGGGCCTCGGCCCGGACAAGATCGCCATGTACACCGCTGACGGGATGCAGGACAAGAACTTCTGGAAGAAGGTCGACCCCGCCAACCCCGCAGTGGTGAAGGGCATCAAGGGCACGGCACCCGCCGCCGTTCCCACCGGTGCGAAGGGCACGTTCGGAACCGAGTTCGCCAAGACGGGGATCACGCCGATCTTCTCGAGCTACTTCTACGACTGCGCGCTCGTCACTGCCCTTGCGGCGCAGGAAGCCAAGTCCGATGATCCGGCCAAGATTGCCCAGCACATGATCGACGTGACCACCGGCGGCGAGAAGTGCTCGACCTTCAAGGCCTGCAAGGACCTCGTCGATGCCGGCAAGGACATCGACTACGACGGTGCGTCCGGACCGCTGGAGTTCAGCGACAAGGGCGAGCCCACGACCGGCAACTACGACCAGTGGAGCTACGACGCCAAGGGTGCGGTAGTGACCGAGGCGGAGCAGATCATCGCCAAGATCTGATCAGGCGCATGGCGTCGGAAGGGGGGAGGGCCACGGCCCTCCCCCCTTTCGCGTGCGTGCTCAGGCGCGGGCCAGGGTGCCGAGGTACAGCTCGATCACCTTGGGGTCGTCCAGCAACTGGCGCCCGGGGCCGGTGTACGCGTTGACGCCCTGGTCGAGGACGTAGCCGCGATTGCAGATCTGCAGGCAACGGCGAGCGTTCTGTTCCACCATGACGATGGTGACCCCCGCCGCGCCGATCTCGGCGATGCGATCGAAGATGGTGTCCTGCATGAGCGGCGACAACCCGGCCGATGGCTCGTCGAGCAGCAACACCGCGGGGTCGGTCATCAAGGCCCGCCCCATGGCCACCATCTGACGCTCGCCGCCCGAGAGTGACCCGGCGCGCTGCTTGCGGCGCTCCCCGAGCAACGGGAACAGCTCGACGACCCGATCGAAGGCAGCCGGGAACTCCTTCGGCATCAGGTACGCGCCCATCTGGAGGTTCTCCTCGATGGTCAGCGAGGTGAACACGTTGCGCAGCTGCGGCACGTAGCCCACGCCGCGTCGCACCAGCTCGTGCGCCTTGCAGCGCGTGACGTCCTCTCCGCGCAACCGCACTGCTCCCGAGCGCACCGAGACCAGCCCGAAGAGCGTCTTGATGAGGGTCGACTTGCCGGCACCGTTGGGGCCGATGACACCGACCAGTTCGCCCTCGGCGGCGACCAGGCTGCAGCCCCGCAGGATGTCGACCCCGGGCAGGTAGCCGGCCACGACCCCGTCGGCTTCCACCAACGGCGGGCCGGCCGGGCCGAGTGCGTGCGCAGCGGCCGCCGCCGGCGTGCCCTCGGGTGAGTCAGGCACCGGTGACCTGCCCTCGTCGCTGGCCGAGGTAGGCGTCGATCACTGCCGAGTTGGCCAGGATGCTGGCCGGTGATCCCTCGGCGATCACCGCACCGGCGGCCAGGCACACCACCGTGACGCTGAGGTGCATCACGGCATCCATGTCGTGCTCCACGAACACCACCGACATTCCCTCGTCACGCAGGGCCGTGATGTGACCCAGCAACGATTGGGTGAGCGCCGGGTTCACCCCGGCCATCGGCTCGTCCAGCATCACCAGACTCGGGTTCACCATGAGTGCCCTGGCCATCTCCAGCAGCTTGCGCTGGCCCCCCGAGAGCGCGCCGGCGAACTCGTCGCGGAGATGGTCGAGCTTGAAGCGCGCCAGCAGCTCATCGGCCCGTTCGGTGACCCGGCGTTCCTCGGTCCGCCACAGCGGAGGGATCAGCGAGCGCATGAAGTGCTCCCCCGGCTGCTCGCGGGCGGCGAGGCGCATGTTGTCGAGGACGCTGAGCCGCGCCAGGGCCTTGGTCAACTGGAAGGTGCGCACCATGCCGCGCCGCGCCAGCCGGTGCGGCGACCACCCGGTCACGTCGGTACCGTCGAAGCTCCAGCGACCGGCATCGGTGCGGTCGAACCCCGTGAGCAGGTTGAACAGCGTGGTCTTGCCTGCCCCGTTGGGGCCGATGAGCGCGGTGATCTGACCGCGGGGCACCGCGAGGTGCCCGACGTCGACCGCCACGAGTCCCCCGAAGGATTTCCGTACGCCCGAAAGGGTCAGGATCGGCTCAGCGCTCACCGATCAGGGACTCCTTGCGATCGCCGAAGAGTCCCTGGGGCCGGAAGATCACCAGCGAGGCCAGCATGACCCCGGCCAGCAGCCGGCGGATGGCCGCCACGTCGGCGTCGACCCAGCCCACGTCGCGCAGGAAGCTGTCGGTGAACTGGAACACGAACCAGTAGACCATTGCGCCCACCCAGGGCCCCTTGACGGTGCCGGCGCCGCCGAGGATCACGATCACCAGGAAGATGAAGGTGACGGCGGACTCGAAACCCTTGGGCTCGACGAAGGAACGGTCGAAGGCGAGCATCACCCCGGCGAGGGCACCGATCACGCTGCCGAGCACGAGCGCTTGGAGCTTGTAGGCGAACACGTTCTTGCCGAGGCTCTTCGCCGCGTCCTCGTCCTCGCGTACGGCCCTGAGGACGCGGCCCCACGGGCTGCGCATGGCGGCGAAGACCAGCAACGAGGTGAGCGCCACCAGCGACCAGCACACCAGCAGCAGCCACAGTTGGCGCTCGTCGAACTTGAGACCATCGAGG
Source organism: Acidimicrobiia bacterium (assembly GCA_031376015.1). Classification (GTDB taxonomy): domain Bacteria; phylum Actinomycetota; class Acidimicrobiia; order Acidimicrobiales; family JACDCH01; genus JANMIX01. The sequence continues at coordinate 2,651 of JANMIX010000658.1, forward strand.
GGAGGGCCGTAGCGACCCCGGGGGATCGGGTTCAGTTCGAAGAAGCCGTCGGCGAAACCCTGAATGCCCTGCTGGCCGTTGGTGAGACCCCGGAAGCTCCGGGTACCCACCATGATGCGGAGGATCTCCGCAACCGACAGGGTCACGATGGCGAGGTAGTCGGCCCGCAGCCGCAGCGTCGGCAGACCCATCACCAGTGCCAGCACGACGGAGGCGAGGAGCCCGACCACTACGCCCAGCCACAGCGGGCCGCCCTTGTCGACCACGATGGCGGTGCCGTACGCCCCCATGAGCAGCGAGGCCACGTGGCCGAGATTGACCAGCCCGGTGAACCCGAACTGCACGTTGAGTCCCACGCAGGCCAAGGCGTAGGACGCGGCCTGGATGCCCACGGCCGTGCGGGTGGATTCCTCGAGGATCTTGCCGAGCGACACGGCTATCCGAACCGTTCCCGCACGCCCAGCAGACCCTCCGGTCGGGTCACCAGGATGATGGCCAGGGCGCCTAGGGCGAAGGCCAGCTTGAAGTCGGTCGGGAACCAGAACGTGCTCAGCTCCTGCACGAGACCGACCACCAAGCCACCGAGCATTGCGCCGTAGGCGGTACCCAGACCGCCCAGCACCACGGCGGCGAACATGGGCAGGATCAGCCCGTAGCCCAGGTCCCACTGGGCGGCCTCGGTCACCCCGAACATGACCCCGCCCAGCGCCGCCAACGCACCCGCCAGCACGAACACCACGGCGATGACCCGGTCGGCATCGATGCCAGAGGACTCGGCCAAGTCGGGCTCATCGGAGAGCGCACGGATGGCCGTGCCGATCCGGGTTCGGTTCAACAGCAGCCCGGTGCCTACCAGCGCCATCAGCGCGATCGCCATGAGCCACAGTTGCTTGGGCGGCAGGCTCACGGGTCCCAGGTGCACGAGACGGGACTGAACCGCGTACTGCCGGTAGGCCCGGGGGCTGCCCTCGAAGACGATGAGGTAGAGGTGCCGGAGCGCCACCGACACACCGATAGAGACGACCATCATCGAGACCACGCCCACGCCGCGCTTGCGGAGCTTGCGGAACAGGCCCACATCCAGCGCGCCGCCGGTGACTCCGCCGGCCAGCACCGCCACCGCACCGGCCAGCACCAGGGTGAGCCGGGGCCCGGCCGTGTTGAGGTACCACGCCACGATGGCGCCGAGGCTGACCAACTCGCCGAGGGCGAAGTTCAGGAGCCTCGACACCCCGAAGATGAGCGACAGGCCCACCGAGCACATGGCGATCTCGAGGCCGTAGACCAGACCTGAGGCGAAGAGGCTGGACAACTGCTCCACGGCGGACGGGGTGGCGGCCTGGGCGCCGAGCGCGAACACGACCCCCTTGACGTCGCCCGGATTCACGTCGAACTCCAGGCTGGTCGTGTTCGGGTCGCGCAGGCCAACGCCTTCGGGCAGCGTGGCCCGATCGATGGTGACCCGGTAGTGCCCGGGTCCCTCGACCGGCACCTGCCACTTGCCGTCGGCGCCGGTCACGGCTCGGCCCACCTCGGTGCCGTCGCGCTCGACCGTGATGGTCACGCCTCCGACCGGCGGGCGCTCGGTGACCCCGTCGCGAACCACCTCGTTGCGCAGCGTTCCCTGGAACCGTTCGCTGCCCGCACCCTGCGCGCCGGCGGCGCCCGGATGCCACCACAGCACGAGCAGCACGAAGGCGGCGGCGAGCAGTCGTCGAGTCACGGTGCGTCCGATTGTAGGAACGCCGGACGGTCCGGGTCGGGCTTCTACACGGCCCCGCCGCCGAACGCCGCGAACCGGGCCCTCGCCTGCGGCCTCAGCTCACCCCGAGCGAGGTGAGCAACTCGTCGATGGGGGCGACGATGCCCGTGTAGAACGGACCGAAATCGGCGTAGATGGCCGAGGCCTTGTCGAAGCGCATCGTGTAGACGACCTCCTTGAGGTCGTCGGGGTGCACACCGAACAGGGTGACGCCCCACTCGTAATCGTCCACGCCGGCCGAGCCAGTAATGACCTGCAGGATGCGCCCGGCGAACTTGCGGCCCGAGGCGCCGTGCTCGTGCATCAACTCCTTGCGCTCCTCATAGGGCAGCGTGAACCAGTTGCCCTCGGCGCTGCGCTTCTTCGACATCGGGTAGAAGCACCACGCCCGCTTCCCTTCCGGCGGCAGTTGCGGGTAGAGGCGGGCCTGCTTCATCTCCTCGGGCACCCCCGCCGCGTATTCGCTCAACTCGGTGAGCGACACATAGGAGTCGGCCACCTCGAGCCCGGCGCCCTGCAGTTCGGCCTGCAGTCGCCGCAACCGCCACAGGTCGGGACCCAACGCCATGAAGGCGACGTCGGCCTTGTGACCCAGCACTGCCACGGGCACCACCTGATGGCCGTCGGCTTCGCAGGCCTTCACGGCGGCGACCACGGCTTCGGGGTCAAGGAAGGGGGTGAGCCGGCAGAAGAGGTGCAGCACACCCCAGCCGGTCGTGGGACTCAACGATTCGGGCACGCCCCGCAGGCTACCGGCGCGCCCGTCGGCGGTTCGAAGCGCGGCGGATCACGAGGGAGGGTCGTCGTTCCCCTCGGTGGAGATGTTGGTGCCGGGTGATCCCGGCGGTGGCGGAGGTGGCAGGAAGGTGGGCACCCCCGGCGGTGGCGGGGTGGCGGACGGGGTGGGCCCGTCGGGCCACGGTGCCACGGGCACCGCCCCCACCAGGCTGGGCAACACGCGCTCGACGGGCGGGGCCACGATCGGGTCCATGGCGATCGCCCGCTTCACCCGATGGGCCTCCAGCGCCGCCTGGTGGTACCGCTCGGCCAGGCCGGCGAACTCCTCGGAGTGGTACCAGGCCCCGTTCACGACCGGCCCGGGATTGCCCTCGAGCACGGCCATGACGTCCTCGCCGCTGATGGTCTTGTGCTGCAGGAGCGCATGGGCCAGGGCGAACACGAGGTGCCGGTGCTCGTCCAGCAGCACGCGGGCCTGCTCCAGGAGGCCGACCAGGTTCTGCTCGACGCGATCCCCGAGTGGGCCGGCCAGCAGGTTGGTCTCCTTCTCCTCGCCGCCGGGCTTGGGACCGCCGCCGCCCACACCGAAGTCGCGCTGCACGCCATGGGAGGCCACCGAGGCACCCATGCCGTAGAAGCCCTCCATCATGATGGCCAGGCGGGTGGCGTTGCCCAGGTCGCCGGCCACCCCGTTGGCGTTGTCACCCTCGAAGAAGAGGCGCTCCCCCGCCAGCGACGCGAGCGTCGTGATGAGGTCGGCCTCGTATTCCGAACGCCACGTGAACTGTTGGTCCTCGGGCTTGACGAAGGCCACCATGCCGCCGGTGTCGCCCCGGCGCTCGATGGAGGCCAGGTCGATCTCCCAGTGGCTCTTGCGCAGGTAGCCGGCCACGCCATGGCAGGCCTCGTGGATGGCGGTGCCGTAGCGCTCACGGTCGAGACCGGCGGTGTCGTCGGGCAGGCCGAGGTCCTTGAGTTGCTTGGCCCGCAGGATGTCGGGCCAGGTGATGACCTCGCGCCCGTCGCGGATGGCCACGACCAACGCCTCGTTGATCATGTCCTTGATGGTGGCGCCGGTGGCATAGGGCGTGATGGTGGCCAGCTTGTCGACCTGTGTGGGCGTGAGTTGGTGGCTGACCTTGGCCAGGTAGCCCTCGTAGGTGCGCCGCCGGCCTTCCTTGGTGGGGTAACCGACCTTGTAGATGCGATCGATACGACCCGGCCGCAGCAATGCCTCATCGAGGGCGTTGGGCATGTTGGTGGCCATCATCACGAAGATGCGGTACTTGGGCGGCGGCTTGGGTCGCATGCCCAGGGCCCGGCGGGCGTAGCGGTTCATCAGACCCCGCGGCTTCTTGAGACCCGACAACTCAGTCAGGAGCGCCTGCAGGGTGCCCATGCCCCCGCCGCCCATGCCGGTGGTGACGATGGCGTCGCCGGCGCCGGGTTGGCGGCGCAGTTGGTGTTCGAGCAGCAGGGCCCGGCTGTGCTCGGACAGGTAGCCCACGCCGTTGCAGCACGGCTCGGCCGACGTCGAGGCGACCCGCATGAAACCGCCGGTGCTGAGCTGGCCCCGGTTGCCCAACGAGTCGGCCTCGTCGAAGAAGACGATGACCCCGCCGTAGCGCAGGGCCAGCTTGCGGAGCTTGCGGAACAGGCCCTTCACCTTCAGCACGCCGACCCCGAAGAACATGTTGATGAAGGCCCCGGGCTCCACGAAGACGAACGGCTTACCGGTTTCGCCGGCCACGGCCTCGGCGATGAGGGTCTTGCCCGTACCCGGCGGCCCCCACAGCAGCAGCCCGCCGGGCACATAGCCGCCCTTCTCCTCGATCGACTCGGGGTTCTCCAGGAAGACCATGTTCTCCTTGACCCGCTCGACCACCGCGTCCTGGCCCCACACCGAGTCGAAGCGGGTCTCGATGTCGTCGGGGAAGTACACCTCGACCCCGCCGCGCGACAGGAACCAGAAGATGGCCACGAACTGGCCCACCGACACCAACATGATGAGGGCGAACTGCAACAGCGTCGGTAGGACGCCGTAGATGGTGGCGGGCAGCCGGAACAGGGCCACCACGAAGGAGTCGCCGGTGGTGGCACCGACCACGGCACCGAGGATGCCCAGGGCCGCCACCCATTTGAGCGCACGGCCGATGCGGAATCGGGCCCACGGGTCGATGCGTTCCACCCGGTCGTTCCAGCGGCCGAAGATCGTGCGTGACCAGAACCGGTGGTAGCCGGCCGAACGCTCGGCCAGCAGATAGCTGCACTGGCGCAGCACCTCGACCGCCAGGAGCACGAACACCCAGGTCTTGTCCTGCACCGCGGTGCGGAAGGCGTCGCGCACCGGCAGCAGCGGGTTGTCGGTGAGTTCGTTCCAGACGAAGATGCCGAACACGACCCCCAGCAGAACCAGGAACTTCACGCGGTCCCACAGGTCGAGGCGCTTGCGGGTGTCCCGCGTCACTGGCGGGGTCGGCGCCGGACCCGGGTCGTGCGGGTGCGGGGGCCACGCCAGCCCGCCGCCGGAGGGGGGCGACGGCGGCGGCAGCGGGGGCGGTGGGGTGTCGTTCATTCGATCGACCTCATGGTGAGCGAGTCGAGGACGCCCTCGATCTGAGCGCGGTGCGCCTCATAGCAACTGTCCAGGCACCCGGCGGCCAGGACGTAGAGCAACTGGGTCGATTGGTCGAACAGCGCCAGCTTGGCCAGCGTGCTGACCTTGCCGTTGGTCTCCGTGGTGGATGCCTTCAGGCGGATGCCGAAGTAGCCCGAGCCGTATTCCACCTCGGACACCTCCGAGATCTTGGTGTCGAGCGGTACGGCGGAGTACGTCTGCGCGGTGTCGTCGTAGGTCTGATGCGAGAGCAACGCCTTGAGGGTGGTGAGGTTGCGGGCCGGGAGGTTCAGGGCCAGTGCGGGGTAGACCTCGACCACGCCGATCGGGGTGTCGGACACCGGCGCGTCGAGATGGAACCGAGAGGGCTGCAGGGCGCCGTCGAAGCCGACGGCCCATTTCAGCGCCTTGCCGCCGTTGACCGAGGAGATGGCCGGACCCGCGGTCTCGAGGGTGTACAGGGTCCACTCGTGGGGGACCTTCAGGTAGACGCCGAGCGCCGGGTTCTTCACGTACTTGGCATCGGCGCTGCCGCAGGCGAACACGCCCACCGCCAGCAACGCCGCCCCCATCGCACGCCCTGCGGCCCGCAATCGCATGCGCCATTGTTCCAGACGGGAACCCCGGAGGTGAACGCCGGGGCCGAGACCGGCGCTCAGGATGCCGGTATCTCGGGGCTGTACAGGTTCATGCCTCCGGCGCGGACGAACCCCGCCAGGGTCATCCCCGCCGTCCGCGCAGCCTCCACCGCCAGCGCCGAGGGCGCACTCACGGCCACGAGG
>JANMIX010000676.1:0-2832 GCA_031376015.1 Acidimicrobiia bacterium
GCCGCGTGGCCACGAAGACGAGCCACACAATGCCCACGAGCCGGGACACCGCCATGCGCCGGCGTGGCGGCCGATCGGTCACGGGCGAGACGCTAGGGCCGCGCGGGCCCGGGCGGAACGCATGGTGTGAGGGCGCCCGAACGGAGCCGCCAGCTTCAATTCCACCCACATGCTCCACCCGCATTCGCCTGTGGCTGGTGTGGCCCCTGTGCAAGATGAGGATTCCCGGGGCAGACTGTTCGCCATGCCGAGGGCAATCTGGAGTGGGTCGATCAGTTTCGGCCTCGTCAATATCCCCGTGAAGCTCTACAACGCGGTCTCCCGCAAGAACGTGAGCTTCAACCAGATCGACAGCCGAACCGGGTCGCGCATCAAGTATCAGAAGGTGTCGGCGGCCGACGGCACCGAGGTGCCGGGTGAAGCCATCGTGAAGGGCTACGAGCTCAGCACCGGCGACTACGTGCTGGTGGGAGAAGACGAACTGTCCTCGCTCGACCCCGAAGCGGCCCGCACCATCGAGATCGAAGAGTTCGTCGACCTCGCCGACATCGACCCCATCTTCTACGACGCCGCCTACTACCTGGCGCCCGACAAGGCCACGGTGAAGCCCTACGCCCTGCTGGCCGAGGCCATGGAGCGCACCCAGAAGGTGGCCATCGCCCGCTTCGTGATGCGCTCCAAGCAGTACCTGGCGGCTGTACGCCCCAAGGACGGGAAGCTGCTGCTGTCCACCATGGTCTACGCCGACGAGGTCAACGGCACCTCCGAGATCCCCGAACTCACCAAGGTCGAAGAGGTGGAGGTGTCCGACCGCGAACTGGCCATGGCCGAACAACTCATCGGCTCCCTGTCGGTGGAGTTCGAGCCGTCCAAGTTCGAGGACACGTACCGCAACCGGGTGCTCGAGCTCATCGAGCGCAAGGCGTCGGGCGACACCGGCATCGTGTCGGCGCCCGAGCCCGTGGAGGCCGAGAAGGTGGTCGACCTGATGGCTGCGTTGGAGGCGTCGGTGGCCGCCGCCAAGGAGGCCCGAAAACGCCACCCCACACAGCGTCCCGTCGAGCAGCCGGCTGACGAGGGGACGTCGGCGAAGAAGGCCCAGCCGGCCTCGCGCTCCAAGAGCCGCAAGACGGCGTGACGGCCGAGACCGTCGCCGAGATCGAGGGTCGGCGGCTGACACTGCGGAACCTCGACAAGGTCCTCTACCCCGAGGCGGGGTTCACCAAGGCCGAGGTGGTCGACTACTACGCCCGCATCGCCACCGTGATGCTGCCCCATGTGGCCGACCGGGGGGTGACCCTGCGGCGCTTCCCCGACGGAGTCGACGGGGTCTCCTTCTTCGAGAAGCGCTGCCCGTCGCACCGTCCTGACTGGATCCCGGTGTTGCTCGGCCCTGGCGATCGCGGCGGGCCCATCGGGTACTGCCGGCTGGATTCGACCGCGGCACTGGTGTGGGCGGCCAACATGGCGGCCCTCGAGATCCACGCCCCGATGGCCCGGGGCGAGGACATCGAGACACCCACCATGGTGGTGTTCGACCTCGATCCAGGGGCGCCGGCAGCCATGACCGAATGCGCCGAGGTGGCCCTGCTGGTGCGCGACGTGCTGGCCGGTCTCGATCTGCGCTGCCTGGCCAAGACCTCCGGTTCCAAGGGGCTGCAGGTGTACCTGCCGGTGAACACCGGAGGCCTCACTCACGAGCACGCCTCGTCCTTCGCTCTGGCCGTTGCTCAGGCCATCGAACGTCACCACGCGGCGTTGGTCGTCACCGCCATGAAGAAGGACGTCCGCGGTGGGAAGGTCCTCATCGACTGGAGCCAGAACAGCCGCCACAAGACGACCGCGGCGGTGTACACGTTGCGGGCCCGGCCCCGGCCGACCGTGTCGACCCCGGTGACCTGGGACGAGGTGGAGGCCGCGGCGGGGGGAGCGCCGTTGACCTTCGAGGCCGGCGACGTGCTGGCCCGGGTAGCGGACCACGGTGACCTCTTCGCCGAGGCCGCCACGCTGCAGCAGCGCCTTCCGCAGCCGAACTGACGGACTCCGCCACGGCCGGGCCCCACCCACCCCTCTTCCCCTCTTCGGTGCGGCGGGTCAGGGAGCGATCGGTGCGGGCGCGGGCCGCCCCGAGAGCCGGCGGGCGGCGGCGACGCAGGGCACGACGGCGGCACCGGTCAGGATGAACACGCCCACAAGGGTGGCCCGGACATCCCATCCACCGCGTGCACCGGCCGCCACCACCGCGCCGCCCAACCCGGTGGACAGGGCCACGCCCAACGCGTCCGCGAGTTGCAGGGCCGACGACGTGGCCCCTTCGGTGCCGGGGACGGCCTCGGCCAGCGCCGCCACCGACGACGCGTTGTAGGCCAGGCCCATGCCGGCGCCGGCGAGCATCCATCCGAAGAAGAAGGTGCCGATGGGGATCCCCTGGCCGAGCGCCACGGCCACCACGACCGTGCCGGCCCCCACCAGCATTGCGCCCGATCCGATCATCGTGCGGGTGCTCAGCCGTGCGGAGGTGCGCGACTGGATCCATGCGGCGGCCGACCAACTGAGCGACGACGCGGTGAGGGCGAGGCCGGCGAGAAAGGCGCCGCGGCCGCGCACCGAGGTGATCCCGAGCGGCAGGAACGCGTCGGCGCCGAAGAACGCCCAGTTGAGCCAGAGGCGGGCCGCCACCAGTGCCCCCAGCACGGGCGTGGCTCGCCAAGTGCCCTTGGGCAGCAACGCCACCAGCGCCGGCCCCGCCAGTACGGCTCCCACGGTCACCAGCACCCCGGCCAGCACCGGCTGGGCTCGGCCCAGCCCGGTGACCAGCAGGGCCACGCCGAC
>JANMIX010000685.1:0-4278 GCA_031376015.1 Acidimicrobiia bacterium
GTCCAGGGTGAGGTCGGTGAAGGCACCGAGGAAGGTCAACCCACCGTGTTCTCAGCGCCGCTCGAACTCGGCCCGGCGCTCCTCGTCGCTCACCTCCAGCGCACCGGACTCCGCGGTGGGCACGCGCGAACCGAAGCCGACGACCATCTGACGGCTGCGCTCGCGCAGGCCGTCGTAGTCGGCCTTGATCTCGGCGATCTCCTCCTCGGTGAGGGGGCGATTGTGGGCAGGCACCGAGAAGGTGGCGGTGCGCTGGAACACGTAGAGCTGCTCGGCCTGTTGGGCGATGAGGGGGATCGACTGGATGGCAGAGGACCCGGTGCCGATGACCGCCACCCGCTTGCCGGTGAAGTCGACGCCCTCATGGGGCCATTGCCCGGTGTGGTACTCCTCACCGGCGAAGGTGTCGATGCCCTCGATGGCGGGGGTGGTGGCCGAGGAGAGGCAGCCCGTGGCCATCACCAGGAAGCGGCACACGGTGACCTGATCGTCGTCGGTGCGCACCCGCCACCGGTCGGCGGTCTCGTCGAAATCGGCGCCCAGGACACGGGTGTCGAAGCGGATGTCGCGCCGGAGGTCGAAGCGGTCGGCGACGTGTTCCAAATAGGCGAGGATCTCGGGCTGCGGGGCGTAGCGCTCCTTCCACACCCACTCCTGCTGCAGATTCTCGTCGAAGGAGTACGAGTACTCGACGCTCTCCACATCGCAGCGGGCACCTGGATAGCGGTTCCAGTACCACGTCCCACCGACGTCGTGACCGGCCTCGAACCCCTGCACCGTCCAGCCCGAACCGCGTAGGCGGTGGTGCAGGTAGAGCCCGGCGAAGCCGGCCCCCACCACCACCACGTCGGCTTCCTGCTCCACGCTGACCTCCCTCTCCCCGCCCACCCCGATACGCAACTTCGGCACCGTACCCGCCGTTGCCGGGATCGCCGACGTCGTGAGCGCTACTGGGTGGCGAGGTTGACGCGCTCCTCTGCCGCCGCGTTGCGCGCCACCCGCCCGGCGGCCACGACAACGACGCGGTGCAGCACGCCTGGGGTCACCTCGGCCCGACCCTGGAGGTCCGGAACCACGGGCCCCCCGGGTTGGTACCCGACCGCGAACCCGTGCATCCCGTAGGTGATCGGAGTGACCCGCGGGATCGTGCCTTCCCCGACTGCCACGTCGCCGTAGAAGAGGGCCACGTCGCCCGGTGGGGTGAACTCCATGCGGGCGGTGACCGCACCGGCGGGCAGCGGCACGCTCGCCGACACCACGGTGAGCTCGGTGCCCACGAAGTTGTAGGCGTAGTGCAGCCGGCGGTCCTTGAGAAAGAGGCAGTAGCCCCCGGAATGACTGCCGTGCGCCACCACCGCCCCCTCGACGGGACCCTCGACGGGCACGGTGAGTTCGGCGGTGATCACGTGCGGACGCCCCTTGAGGTACGGCGCCACCGACTCCGGCAAGGGACCCATGCCGGGGTACAGCTCGTAGCGATCCCGCCGGTAGCGGCGGTCCATGAACTTGCCGGGCTCGTTGTTGAGGGGGAGCACCTGGAAGCGTTCCGCCTCCTGCCACCAGCGCTGCACCATCTCGGCCAGCTTCTCGGGGTGGGCGGCGGCCACGTCGTGCACCTCGGAGAAGTCCTCGGCGACGTGGTAGAGCTCCCAGGCGTCTTCGTCGAAGGGCTTCGTGGTGTCGGTGCCGTCGTAGGCGATGAAGAACGGCGGGTGGAACACCACGGCCTTCCAGCCGTCGTGATAGAGCGCCCGGGAGCCGAACATCTCGTAGTACTGGGTCACGTGCCGGCTCGGCGCAGCCGGATCGCGCAGCGTCGCGGCGAAGCTCACGCCCTCGATGGGCGTCTGTTCCACGCCCTTGATGACCGCCGGCGGCATGATGTCGAGGACCTCGAGCAACGTCGGCATCACGTCGATGGCATGCACGTACTGGTGGCGGGTCTCGCCGGGACTGCCCAGGCCGGCCGGCCAGTGCACGATGAGTGGGTCGGTCACGCCGCCCTCATGCGTGTCGCGCTTGAACCGCTTGAGGGGGGTGTTGCCCGCCCATGCCCAGCCCCAGGGGTAGTGGTTGTTGGCCTTGGGCGTGCCCAGGTCGTCGATGCGCCGGAGGTTCTCCTCGAGGCTCTCGGGCACGAAGTTGAAGAAGTACTGCTCGTTGAACGAACCCTTCGCCCCACCCTCGGCGCTGGCCCCGTTGTCGCTCATCACCAGCACGATGGTGTTGTCCAACTCCCCCAACTCGGCCACGAAGTCCAGGAGGCGCTGCACCTGGGCGTCGGTGTGGGTGAGGAAGCCGGCGTACACCTCCATCATTCGGGCATAGAGGCGGCGCTCCTCGGCGGTGAGCGAATCCCACGCCGGCACCCAGGAGGGGCGCTCGGACAACTCGGTCCCGGCGGGCAGCAGGCCCGATGCCTGCTGCCGGGCGAACACCTCGTCGCGCCAGGCGTCCCAACCGCGGTCGAAATGGCCCCGGTAGGCCTCGATGAACTCAGTGGGGGCCTGATGCGGTGCGTGGCAGGCGCCCGGCGCGAACCACAGGAAAAACGGCTTGGTGGGCGACACCGCCCGAAGGTCCTTCAAGAAGAGGGTGGCACGATCGACCATGTCCTCGGTGAGGTGGTAGCCCTCCTCGGGGGACCGGGGCGGCTCCACCGGGTGGTTGTCGTAGACAAGATCCGGATGGAACTGATCGGTCTCCCCGCCCATGAAGCCGTAGAAGCGCTCGAACCCTCTCCCCAGCGGCCACTTGTGGCGCGGGCTGCCCATGGGCATCTCGGTCGCGGGCGTGAGATGCCACTTGCCCACCGCCAGGGTGCTGTACCCCTCCCCCAACAGGATCTCCGAGAGGAAGCCGTTGTCCGGGGGGATGTGGGCGTTGTAACCGGGGAAGCCGGCGGAGAACTCCACGATGCGGGCCATGCCGTTGCTGTGGTGATTGCGACCCGACAGCAGGCAGGCCCGGGTGGGTGAGCACAACGCGGTCGTGTGGAAGTTGGAGTAGCGCAGCCCGTTTGCGGCCAGCGAGTCGAAGCACGGGGTGGCGATGTCGGAGCCGTAGCAGCCGAACTGGGCGTAGCCCACGTCGTCGAGGAGCACCACCAGCACGTTGGGAGCGCCGTCACGAGCGGCCGGCAGCGGGGGCCACCACGCCGTCGAGTCCGCGTACGTGCGACCGACGACTCCCTCGAAGCGTTGACCCATGCCTACCCCCCCCCCTTGTCGGACCGGCATCTTGCCGCGCCCGAAGCGGCCACGCCTGACGCGCACCCCGCCGGCGATCGGCGGGCGACAACCAGGGCATCCGCGGCGAGTGAACCGGCCCCGTCACGTGACAAGGAGTGCCGCTCATGTCATTCTGTGCGCTGGCGGGCAGTTGGGGTCTCGCCGGAACGGGGCGAAGGAATGAGCAACGAAGCGGACCGAACTCCTCCGCGCGGCAAGGCCCGGCTGGCATGGACCAGCCTGGTCGCCACCGGGCTCCTCGTCGCCGGGATGACCAGCGCGGCGCGGGCGGGCTCCGTCGCCCCAACACGGGTTACGGTCGATGCCCCGGGGGTGCCGCGTCCGACCAACGGTTTCCAGCAGATCCAACATGTCGTGGTCATCTTCCAGGAGAACCGATCCTTCGACGAGACGCTGGGCAGCTACTGCCTGCAACGAGCGGTTCCCTGTGACGGCTACGTCGGACCGGTGACCTTGAAGAACGGCCAGACGGTCGCCATGACGCCGAGCCCGGACGTGATCAGCCCCGACATCCCGCACACGGTGGCGTCGCAGACCGCCGTGGTCAACGGCGGGAAGATGGACGGCTGGAACATTCCGGGCTGCACCCCGAACGGAACCAACCTCTGCCTCACCTACTACGACAAGACCCAGATCCCCTCAATGGCTGCCTTCGCCGACAACTACGCCGTGTCGGACCGCACCTTCTCGATGGCGGGCAGCCCGTCGTGGGGCGGGCACATGTGGCCCGTGGCGGCGTCGCAGGACAACTTCAGCGGTGACATCCCCCAAAAGACACCGGGCGTCACGAGCGGGCCGGGTTGGGGGTGTGACTCCAACCTCGTGGCCAAGTGGACCGATCCGTCCACGCAGGTCGCCACCATGGAACCGTCCTGCGTTCCGGCCCCGCACGGTCAGCTCGACCCCACCACGTACCCCTACGACGGCGCCTTCCGGGCCACCAAGGCCAAGAACATCCCCACGATCATGGATCGCCTCGATGCCAAGGGTTTGAGCTGGAAGATCTACTCCTCGGTCTACCAGTGGT
>JANMIX010000710.1:0-1627 GCA_031376015.1 Acidimicrobiia bacterium
CACGCGTCGACGCCGTGCTGCGAAAGGCGTTCCGGATGGGCGCCCGCCAGCCTGCGCTGCTCGGCCTCCTTCGTGAGGTCACGCGCCTGGGGCCGCCCCACTCGACGCGCTTCGTGGCCTGCCTCGCCCCGCTGATCTCCCGCGCCAACGGGTTTTTGGCCGAGGAGATGAGGGTTGGTCGCCTCCGAATGCAGGATCCGGCGGCCGTGCTGTTCACCGCCTACTCCGCCGTAGTGGGTCTGGCCACCGAGACCGAGGTGCTGCGGGCCCTGGGCCACGAGCCCACCCTTCGCGAACTAGTCCGAAGGAGGGATGGCGTGCTCCGACTACTTCGGGCGGCACTCGTGCTACCCAAATATGACCCGATGTAAGGGATCTTTGACGCACTTTTCGGAGGGCGCCTGCCGTACCCTCAAACCGAGATGGGCGATCCACTACTCGGTGTGCGAGATTCGGCGGCGGGCTCGCGCGAGGGCGATGGTGCCGTAGAGGGTCCCCGAGTACTGGTGGTCGAGGACGATCTGGATCTGCGCCTCTACCTGAACGCGGTGCTCCGAGACACTTACTCGCTGACGCTGACGGCAGATGGCTCGGAGGGCTTGGCTTCGGCCCGGGTGACCCTGCCGGATCTGATCCTTACCGACCTGGGCATGCCGATCATGACCGGCGAGGAGTTGCTCGCCGAGGTCCGCGCCGATCCAACATTGGAGCGGATCCCCGTCCTGATTCTGACCGGTGACGGCGACCACGCCACCCGAGCCCGATTGCTGGGCCACGGCGCCAGCGACTACCTCCTCAAGCCGTTCCACTCAGAGGAGTTGCGGGCTCGCATGATCAAGATGCTCGAGCACGCACACCTCGTCGAGGCGCTCACGGCCCAGGCCCTGGCCGAGAGCCAGCTCCGCTCGGAGGCGCAAGCGGCCGAACGGCGATGGCAGTTGCTCTTCGAGCAGATTCCGGACCCGACGTTGGTGGTCGACGCGGCCGGGACCGTGGTGCAGGCGAACCAGCGGGTGGAAACGCTGCTCGGCTACGCGCCGGGGGATCTCGTGGGCCAGCCCGTCGAAATGTTGTTGCCCGAGGCGATGCGGTCGCACCACGTGCAGCTCCGCAATGGGTACCTGCAGACCCCACGCACCCGCTCGATGGGCGCAGGTCTGGAACTCAGCGCCCGGACCCTGGCCGGGGAGCTGCTGCCGGTGGAGGTGTCCTTGGCGCCGCTCGTGCAGGACGGCCGCACCATGGTGGTCGCCACGCTGCGGGACGTGTCCAGCCGTCGCCGGATGCTGGCGGCGCTGCAAGCCAGCGAGGAGCGCTTCAGCGCCACCTTCGAGGGCGCCCCGTCCGGGATCGCGTTGTTGGATCTGCGCCCCGGCGCCGAGGGCACCTACCTCGACGTCAACGATGCCTTCGCCGAACTGGTCGGAGTTCCCCGCTCGGAGCTGGTGGGCCTCCGCTCTTCCGAATTGGTGCATCCGGCCGACCTCGCCGGCGACGAGCGGGCCGAGAGCCTCTCGCCGGGAATCCACCGGGTGGGCGAGCGACGCTTCCGTCACCGCGACGGTCACTACGTGTGGACTCGGTTCAGTCAATCCGTGGTCGAGCTCGAGGACGGCGAGCGGTTCGC
>JANMIX010000722.1:0-3661 GCA_031376015.1 Acidimicrobiia bacterium
CCCGCGCTCGCCTCCCCCTCGCTGCCCTCGTGGCGCTTCTCGCCTTCGGTGCCATTGGCGCGGGGGTGTCCTCACCGGCCCGCGGGGCCACGCCGATCCTCACCCTGAAGGGGCGCGGGTTCGGCCACGGCGTAGGCCTCAGCCAATGGGCGGCGCGCTACCAGGCAGCCGATGGCGCCGCCTTCGACACCATCGTCAAGAGCTTCTACCCCGGGGTGTCACTGGCGACGTCGCCCGCGGTGGAGGTTCGGGTCATCGTCGGCCTCGACGAGGACGCCGAGACGGTGCTGCGGTTCCCCGACGGTGGCCAGGTGGTGGCCCAGGCTCCGCAACAGCCCCCCGGCTTCCCGGTGGCCGTGGCGGCCGGTGACGCCGTGCGCATCCGCTTCGACGGCCGCTACCAGGTGACCCAAACCGACGCCGGCAACGGAGGAGTGGGCGACGGGCCCGCGGTCGCCTCGGCGAGCGCCCTACGAGCCAGCGCGGTGACCGACGGCACGGTGGAGGTGGCCGAGCGGGGCCGCCGCTACCGCGGCTCGATCGACGCGGTCGCCAGCGGTGGCACCCTCCGTCTGGTCAACCAGGTCGCCATGCCCGACTACCTGGCCGGCCTGGCCGAGATGCCCGCCGATTGGCCGTCCGCGGCGCTGCAGGCCCAGGCAGTGGTGTCGCGCACCTACGCAATGCGGGCCATGCAGGCGTCCAAGGAAATCTGCGACTACGCGCTGTGCCAGGTGTATGTCGGGGTGGACGCCGAGAACCCCGGACAACTGGCAGCGGTGGCCACCACCACCGACATCGTCATGTCCAGCGGCGGCAAGCTCGTGGCCGGCGCGGTGTTCTCCCCCGACGCCGGGGGCTTCGAGGCGGCCGCCAGTGACGGCCTCGGGGTGAGCGACGCCCGCTACCCCTACCTGCGGGCGCACGAATACAAGACGCCCAACCCGCTGCCGTGGACGACCGAGTTGGCCCTCCACGACACCGCGGCACGTCTGGGGTACCCCGGCGTGCTGCGCACGGTCCAGGTGAGCCGCACGGGGCCATCAGGCCGGGCGCTGACGGTGCACCTCGACGGCGAATTGGGGGGACGCGACATCGACGGCCGGGAGTTCGCGGTGCGCCTCGGTTTGCGGTCGACCCTGTTCAGCGTCCAGGCCGGCTCGGCCTCCACGGACCCCCCGCCGCCCGCCCCGCCGGCCGTCGACTCGGTGACCCAGGTGCTGCCCGACGACGGCGCCGCCCTGGCGGCGGCAGCCGCCGCCGCCGATCCCGAACCCAGCCGGACCTCCCGGGCCGAGCGCACCCTCGACGCCGATGCCGGGCTGCGCGCGCTGGTCGCAAGCGATCGCGGTTCGGGCCATGACGACCTCGCCTCGGAGCCGGCCGCCTGGCTGGCCCTTTGCCTGATCGCGGCCGTGACGGCACTGGCCATGGCACAACTCGGCCTTGTCGAGGGCGTGCTCGACGCCAGCCTGGCCGACCGCCGCCGGCATCCGGTGCTGGGCGGGCTGTGGCCCGAGCGCACGCCGATCGAGGCCGGCATCGCCGCCCGCCTGGAGGCCAGGGCCCAGCGGCGGCTGGAGCGCGACCGCGAGATCGCCGCCACCCAGGTGATCCCGGTACGGCCCGAGCCCCGGACCTCGGCGCACGCACCGATCGATCGCACGTGGTCGCCGCTCTTCTCCTCCTCCGACCGCAAACGGTCAGACCGGAGCCCGGCCAAACGCTGACGAGCCCACGCACCTCCCATCGGGCCCTGGAACCAGCGGGAGGCGGAACGCCGCAGGGCCGGCCACTGCTGGCCGGCCCTGCTGCAGTTCCGCGAAGTCCCGACCGGTAAGGCCAGGGCCCGAGAGGTCAGAAGTCCTCCATGCCTCCGCCGCCCATGGCGGGGGCAGCCGCCTCGGGCTTGTCGGCGATGACGGCTTCGGTGGTGAGGAACAACGCCGCGATCGACGCTGCGTTCTGCAGTGCCGAGCGGGTGACCTTGGTGGCATCCACCACGCCGGCCTTCACCAGGTCCTCGTACTCGCCGGTGGCGGCATTGAGGCCGTTGGTGCCCTCGAGGTTGCGCACCTTCTCGACCACGACGCCACCTTCCAGGCCGGCGTTGAGGGCGATCTGCTTCAGGGGCTCCTCCACCGAGCGGGCCACCAGGCGTGCGCCGGTGGCCTCGTCGCCTTCGAGCTTCTCGGCGCAGACCAGGATGGCGGCCTGGGCCCGGAGCAGGGCCACGCCACCGCCCGGAACGATGCCTTCTTCGATGGCGGCCTTGGTGGTCGACACGGCATCTTCGATGCGGTGCTTCTTCTCCTTCAGCTCCACCTCGGTGGCGGCACCGACCTTGAGCACGGCCACGCCGCCCGACAGCTTGGCGAGGCGCTCTTGGAGCTTCTCGCGGTCGTAGTCGGAGTCGGTGTTGTCGATCTCGGTCTTGATCTGGTTGATGCGGCCCTTGATGTCGTCGTCGGACCCGGCACCCTCCACGATGGTGGTCTCGTCCTTGGTCACGACCACCTTGCGGGCCCGGCCCAGCAGGTCGAGGGTGGTGCCCTCCAGCTTGAGACCGACTTCCTCGCTGATGACCTGGCCGCCGGTGAGGATGGCCATGTCCTGCAGCATCGCCTTGCGGCGCTCACCGAAGCCGGGGGCCTTGATGGCGGCGGAGCGGAACGTGCCGCGGATCTTGTTCACCACGAGGGTGGCGAGGGCCTCGCCCTCGACGTCCTCGGCGATGATCACCAGCGGCTTGCCCGACTGCATGACCTTCTCGAGCACCGGGAGCATGTCGCGCACGGCGGAGATCTTCGAGGACACGAACAGCACGTAGGGGTCCTCGAGGACGGCCTCCATGCGGTCGGGGTCGGTCACGAAGTAGGGGGAGATGTAGCCCTTGTCGAAGCGCATGCCCTCGGTGAAGTCGAGCTCCATGCCGAAGGTGTTCGACTCCTCGACGGTGACCACGCCGTCCTTGCCGACCTTGTCGATGGCGTCGGCGATGAGCCCGCCGATCTCGGGATCGTTGTTGGCGGAGATGGCCGCCACCTGGGAGATCTGGCTCTTGGACTCCACGTCCTTGGACTGGGTGGCCAGGCTGTTCACGGCGGCCTCGACGGCGGCCTCGATGCCCTTCTTCAAGCCCATCGGGTTGGCGCCGGCGGCCACGTTGCGCAGCCCCTCACGGACCATGGCCCAGGCCAGCACGGTGGCGGTGGTGGTGCCGTCGCCGGCGACGTCGTCGGTCTTCTTGGCGACTTCCTTGACCAGTTCGGCCCCGATCTTCTCGTACGGGTCCTCCAGGTCGATCTCCTTGGCCACCGAGACGCCGTCCTTGGTGATGGTGGGAGCGCCCCACTTCTTCTCCAGGACGACGTTGCGGCCTTTCGGGCCGAGCGTGACGCGTACGGCGTCCGCCAGCTTGTTCATGCCCGCTTCCAGCGAGCGGCGAGCTTCTTCGTCGAAGGCGATGATCTTCGGCATTCGGTCCCTCCGTTGGGTCCAGGTCCGGTTAGCACTCTCGTAGTGAGACTGCTAGATCAAAGCACCTTCCAGCGCCTTTGGCAACCTCGCCCCGCGAGTGCCAACGGGCGAGGCGCCGGTGGCGGCGACCACCGGGGCCCCGCGCCGAGGGTTACGGGGAGGGCGTCAGCCCCCCGCGACC